>JBBSSF010000601.1:0-2510 GCA_038242345.1 Hyphomicrobiales bacterium | reverse complement strand
TTGAACGTGACGTCCCAGAAGGGGGCATAGGGCGCCGAGCATGCAAACCCGTGCCCGAACATCCATGGCCGGCGGCCGGTGCTGATCTCGGCGATCCTCATCTTCATCCTCGGCTCGGTCGCCTGTGCGCTGGCGCCGACGATGCTGGTGCTGATCCTCGCCCGCGCCGTGCAGGGGCTGGGCGGCGGCGGCCTCATCGCCCTCAGCCAGACGGTGATCGCCGATATCGCCACCCCGCGCGAGCGGATGCGCTACATGGGCTATATCAGCTCGGTGTTCATGGTCTCCTCCATCGCCGGCCCGGTGCTGGGCGGCGTGTTTGCCGAACATCTGCACTGGTCGCTGATCTTCTGGATCAACGTGCCGCTGGGCGGTCTTGCGCTGGCGCTCACCTATGACCGGCTGCGCCATCTGCCCGTGGTCGCCCGGCCGCACCGGCTCGACTATCTGGGCGCGGTGCTGATGTTCGGCGCCACCATCCTGCTGCTGTTCCTGCTGGAGAATGGCGGCCGCGGCTTCGCCTGGACCTCGCCCGAGGCGCTGGGGCTGGCGGGGGCCGCCCTCCTCGTCTGGGGTCTGTTCTCCTGGCGCATCGCCCGGGCGCCGGAGCCCTTCCTGCCCCTCAGCGTGCTGTTCGAGCCGGTGGTGATCCGCGTCACCATCGCCTCCTTCTTCACCATGGGCGTGTTCATCGCCCTCATCATCTATGTGCCGGTCTATCTGGAAATCGGCATCGGCCTGCCCGCCGCCCGCTCCGGCCTCGCCATGATGCCGATGATGCTGATGACCGTGGTCGGCTCGGCCGCCACCGGCCGGGTGATGGCCCGGGTGAAGCACTACAAGCGCCCGCCGCTCGTCGCCCAGGGTGTTGCCGCCCTGGTACTGGCGAGCTTCACCCTGCTGCCGCCGACCCATCTGGTCGACATCCTCCTGCGCCTGATGGTCGTCGGCTTCGGCATCGGCACCTGTTTCCCGGTGATGACGGTGAGCGTGCAGAATGCCGTGCCGCCCCATCAGGTGGGCACGGCCACCGCGGTGATGAACTTCTTCCGCTCGCTCGGCGGCGCCATCCTGGTGGCCGGCTTCGGCGCCATCCTGCTCGGCCCCGGCGGCGGCGCGGGCGGCTTCCCGCCCGATGTCGCCACCCGCTTCCCGCTGATCTTTGCCGCTGCCGCCGCCTGTCTCGGCATCGGCTTCCTCTCCTTCCTGATGATGGAGGAGCGCCCGTTCCGGGAGCGTCACCAGCCGGTTCCCCCCGCCGAGGGCTGATACCAAAGGTCCTTGAAAAGGATCCTTTGCTATTCCAATGCGGATTTCTCATGCCATTGGGGCATATAAGAAATCCGCTGCTCTTCAGGCGCTAAGGTGCGGTCAGCACTTCGTGCGCCTGGTATGACCTGCCAGCCCTCCCGGACGCCCCTGCCGGCGCGTCTCCCGGTCTCTGGCAACGTTCCACCCGGGCGTTGCCGGCCAGGCGAACACCGGCTCGTGATCGCCTGAGGGGCGCGACGGGGCTTGCGGTCCGGCGCCGGCTCGGGCAATCCTCGGCGCCATGGATTGTCGCCGCACCCCCGGACGACCGGCGGGGCTGATTGCCCTTCTGGCCGGTCTTTTCCTCCTCGCCCAGGCTCTGGTGTTCGGGGCGGGCGCTGCTGCGGCCATGCCGGCCCACACCCATGGCGCGCTGCTGTCCGGGCAAGCCATTGGCCATGCCCAGGCGCCCTGCCATCCGGGCGACGGGCTTGCCCGCATCGCCTGCGCCCAGCACTGCACGCTGGCCGCCGCCCTGCCCGCCCCCGTGCTGCCGCTGCCGGTCCGGGTTGCCCGGAGCGAGCCCCTGCCGCCGGCGCCTGTCCCGTCCGGTCATGTCCCGGGTGTTGCCGAGCGGCCGCCGCGCTGAGGCGCGCGCCACCGTCCATCACCCGAAATTCCCCTTCTGATCCAGCGTGACCGGCATTCGGGCTTTGGTTCCCGTCGCCGGCACCGGAGGATGACATGACCCGGTCCGTCCGTTTCCCGCTTCTGTGCGCCCTGCTGCTCGCCACCGCTCCCGTGGCTGCCCAGACCATGGATCATTCGACCATGCCGATGCAGCCGGGCACGATGCCGATGCAGCCGGGGGCCATGCCCTCGACCATGCCGATGCAGCCCGGCGCCATGAACCATGGCACCATGCACGGCACCGCAACTCCGGCTTCCACCAATGCCGCGCCGTCCACCGTCGCCTATGAGGCGGCGATGACGCGGATGCACACCGACATGGCCATTCCCTATACCGGCAATGCCGATGTCGATTTCGTGCGCGGCATGATCCCCCATCATCAGGGGGCGATCGACATGGCCAAGGTCGAGCTGCAGTTCGGCAAAGACCCCGAAGTGCGCAAGCTCGCCGAGGCGGTGATCGAGGCGCAGGAAAAGGAAATCGCCTGGATGCAGGCGTGGCTGGCCAAGAACGCGCCGGCCAAGTGATACCAGGCGCACGAAGTGCTGACCGCACCATGCGCCTGAAG
>JBBSSF010000600.1:0-2517 GCA_038242345.1 Hyphomicrobiales bacterium | reverse complement strand
GCTACACCTATGCCCCGACGGTTGCCGTGGCGGATGCCTCGGCCCCGGCCCAGCCGGCAACGCCGGAGGGCATGCGCCGCATCATCGTGCAGAAGGGCGACAATCTCTGGAAGTTCAGCCGCCAGTTCTATGGCGCCGGCGAACGCTACACCACCATCTATCAGGCCAACCGGAACCACATCATCGATCCGGATCTCATCTATCCCGGTCAGGAATTTCTGGTGCCGGACCGCTGAAGCGGGAAGGCCTCAAGGAAAACAGCCTTCCGGACCTGAGACCAGGCACGTAAGCGCTGACCGCGCCCTAGCGCCTGAAGATCAGCAGATTTTCCATCTGCCTCAATGGCATGGAAAATCTGCTTCGGAATACCAAAAAGTCCTTTTCAAGGATCTTTGGCATGAAAGCTGACAGAAACCGGCCGGCGGACGGGCCGCCGGCCGGAAAGGCGCGGCCATCACACCGGCCGGATCAGCACATGCTTCTTGCGGCCGAGCGACAGCTTGACCACGCCGGAGGCCGTCAGGTCGGCCCGGGTGATGGTGGTGCGGTCGGCGGTCACCGTCTCGTCGTTGAGCTTCAGGCCGCCGCCGGCGATCGCCCGGCGGGCCTCGCCGTTGGAGGCGGCAAGGCCGGCCTTGACGAAGGCGGTGAGCACGCCGAGGCCGGCGTCGAACTCGGCCGCCGGCACTTCGACCGTCGGCAGGCTCTCGGCGAGCGCGCCTTCCTCGAAGGTGCGGCGGGCGGTCTCGGCGGCTTCCTCGGCCGCACTCCGGCCATGCAGCATGGCGGTGGTCTCGGTGGCGAGGATCTTCTTGGCCTCGTTGATCTCCGAGCCCGCGAGCGCACCGAGGCGCTCGATCTCGTCCAGCGGCAGATCGGTGAAGAGCTTCAGGAAGCGCACCACATCGGCATCCGCCGTGTTGCGCCAGAACTGCCAGTAATCCCAGGGCGACAGCATGCCCGGATTGAGCCAGACGGCGCCGGCGGCGGTCTTGCCCATCTTGGCGCCGGATGCCGTGGTGATGAGCGGGCAGGTGAGGGCATAGAGCTCGCGGTCGTCGATGCGGCGGCCGAGTTCCATGCCGTTGACGATGTTGCCCCACTGGTCGGAGCCGCCCATCTGCAGCCGGCAGCCATGGCGGCGCGACAGCTCCAGGAAGTCATAGGCCTGGAGGATCATGTAGTTGAATTCCAGGAAGGACAGCGGCTGCTCGCGCTCCAGCCGCAGCTTCACGGAATCGAAGCTCAGCATGCGGTTGACCGAGAAATGCCGGCCGACATCGCGCAGGAACGGGATATAGGCCAGCGTGTCCAGCCAGTCGGCATTGTTCACCATGATGGCGTCGGTGGGGCCATCGCCGAAGGTGAGGAAATTGGAGAAGGACTTCTTGATCGACGCCATGTTGGCGGCGATCGTCTCGTCGGTGAGGAGCTGGCGCGCCTCGTCCTTGCCGGA
The DNA here is from genome assembly GCA_038242345.1 of Hyphomicrobiales bacterium. GTDB lineage: Bacteria > Pseudomonadota > Alphaproteobacteria > Rhizobiales > Segnochrobactraceae > JBBSSF01. The sequence goes on along the minus strand of JBBSSF010000600.1, from coordinate 1,061 downwards.
GGGATCGCCCACCCGGGTGGTGCCGCCGCCCATCAGCACGATGGGCTTGTGGCCGGCCTGCTGCAGGCGGCGCAGCATCATGATGCCCATCATGTGGCCCACATGCAGGCTGGGGCCGGTGGCATCGAAGCCGATATAGGCGGTCACGATCTCCCGCGCGAGCCGCTCATCCAGGCTCTCCAGGTCGGAGCACTGATGGATGTAGCCGCGGCTCGTGAGGACGCGCAGGAAGTCGGATTTGAGGCTCGTCATCGCAAGGCGGGTTCCTTCGGACCGTCGGACCGGCCGCCCGGATGGCGATCGGTGCCTGTGGACAACGGGCAATGCCCGCCTCCGCCGCCGGATGCGGCAGGACGCGGGTTGTCTTTGTCCGTTGGGCCTCCTCATAACGGAAGCGCGACGGAATTTCACGGGGGGCACGACGGGAGATGATGATGACAGCCGACAGCGTTGCCCCGGTGCGCCGTGCCATCGGACTGATGAGCGGCACGTCCCTTGACGGCGTCGATGTCGCCCTGGTGGAAACCGACGGCCGCGGCCTCGTGCGGCCGGGCCCGACCGACGCCTTTCCCTATGCCCCCGATGACCGCGACGTGCTGCGCCGCGCCCTGGACGCGGCCCGGGACCTGACCGATCGCACCGCCCGCCCGGCGGCGCTGGCCGAGGCGGAAACCCTCATCACCCGGCGTCACGGCCAGGCGGTGAACGCCTTTCTCGCCACCCATGGCATCAACCGGGCCAGCATCGACGTCGTCGGCTTCCACGGCCAGACCGTGCTGCACCGGCCGGAGATCGGCCTCACCATCCAGATCGGTGACGGGCAGGGGCTGGCCGACGGACTTGCCCTGCCGGTGGTGCATGATTTCCGCGCCCGCGACATGGCGGAAGGCGGCGAGGGCGCGCCGCTGGTGCCAGTGTTCCACCGGGCGCTGGCGGAGGCTGCCGACCTGCCGCTGCCCCTCGGCGTGCTCAATCTCGGCGGCGTCGGCAATGCCACCTGGATCGGCCGGGATGGCAGCCTGATCGCCTTCGATACCGGCCCCGGCAACGCGCTGCTGGAT
>JBBSSF010000599.1:0-2518 GCA_038242345.1 Hyphomicrobiales bacterium | reverse complement strand
GTCCAGCCCGGCCACTCGGCCTTGCGGGAGATCTTCTCCTGGCCGTTCCAGCGGAAGCCCTCGCGGCCCACGCCGATGCCGTAGCGCATGGCCTTGCCGCTGCCCTCGACCAGATAGAGATAGCGGGCATTGGTGTCGACGATCAGGGTGCCGGCCGGCAGCTGGGTGTCGATCGCCACTTCCTGGCGGGCGAACTTCTTGCGCCGCTCCTCGGCGAGCGCCGCGCGGGAGGGGCGGTAGGAAATCCAGCGCTTGGTCGACGGATCGAAGAACTTCAGTTCCTCGGCCGAAGCCTTGGTGGTGAGGAAGGCGCTGGTGCCTGCCGTGACAAGGGCGGCAAGGGCGAGCGAGGCGGCGGTGATGCGGCGCATCGACGGATACTCACTTTTCTGATCGGCGACGTCCGGAGCGGGCGTGAAACGGGTCACGTCCTCCAGACCCCTGCCGGGTCGGGAACGGGTCTGAACACGTGAACGACTCGGAAGCGGCGCCGGTTCCCCGAAAATGGAGGAGCGGAGGTTGGACGTCGCGACCGACAATGCGTCGGGGCGTGGGGGGCCGGAAAGGGAAAACACAACCTGCCGGGTTGAAGTTGCCCGGGCCGGGCATCTGTGCAACACCTGCAGGGCGGATTTCCGAAGGGCTCAGCCAAGTTTGACAGGCCTCGCGTCAGGACTGGAGCCCTTTTTCCCGCAATGGATAACAGAGTCTGAATGGACCTTCGATGACCGATCCCGTAACCGGCCCCGCCCTGCCATCCACTGTCCGCGGACCCGAATCGGGGACGCCGATCATTTTGCTGCATGGCTTCGGCGGGGACACCGAGACCTGGATCAACATCCGTGTTGCCCTTGAGGGCCGGCACCGGGTGATCGCCTTCGACCTGCCGGGCCATGGCCGGGCCGCCGGCTGGCCGGAAATCGGCAATGCCCGCATCAGCTCCAGGGCCGTGCTGCAGTCGCTGGAGGCGATGGACCTCTCCCGGGTGCATCTGGTCGGCCAGTCCATGGGCGGGGCGACGGCCTTCCTGGTGGCGGCCAAGGCGCCGGAACGGATCGCCAGCCTCACCCTGATCGCTCCGGGCGGCTTCGGGCCGGAGGTGAACCACCGCCTGCTGCGCCGCTATGCCGAGGCGCGCACCCAGGCCGAGATCGCGCCGCTTCTGGAGCAGTTCTTCGGGGATACGACGGTGCTGGCGCCGGCCATCGTGCGCCGCATCGAGGCCGCCCGGGCGGCGGATCCGCGCCTCGTCGAGAATTATCGCGCGATCTCCGAGACCATCGTGACGGAAACCGGCCAGCCCGAGCTGAAGCGGGAGATGCTGGCCACCGTCAATTATCCGGTGAAGCTGATCTGGGGCACCATGGACCGGGTGATTCCCGTCAGCCAGACCGACGGCGTGCCGCCCAATGTGGCGGTCCACCGCCTGCCGGGCATCGGCCACATGCCCCAGGCCGAAGCGCCGCGGATCGTCTATCGCCTCATCCTGGAGAATGTCGCCGCCGGCGACGGGCTCGCGGCGGGCCGGGCCGGCTAGGCCACGTTCAACGCGAAGGGAACACCGGTTCGCGTGAAGAAAATGCGGAAGATCAGAAGCCTGGAGCGTATTCCGGTGAACCGTGGCGAGGGGAAAAGGCTCGGGGTGCCGGGAAGGCGGGCGGCGCGGGCCGGATCCGGTCCGAATCCCGGACCGGATCCGGCAATATCAACGCCTTGTTTACCCTGAGTTTACCCTGATCGTGTTCGAGTCGGGTCGAGTTCCCGGCCCGGGCAGTCCTGCGGCCGTCCCGGAGCCGTGGAGGGAGGCCCAGAGTCGTGTCCAGCGCATCCGAACCGGACCCCATGATCCGCCTGCGCCGGCGCCCCGCGGCTCCGGCTCCCGGGCTGCGGGCCGGTGTCCTGGTGGCGCTGGTGCTCGGCAGCGCCCCCGTGGCGCAGGCGGCGCCGCCGCGGGCCATTCCCCATCTGACGGACGGACCGGTCCGCGCCATTGCCGACCGGTCGACGGATCCGCTTGCCAATGTGCCCCTCAGGGGGCGGGTGGCGCCGCGCGAGAGCATGTTCGGCGCCGCCAACGCGCCGGTGGCCACGCGGCCATCGGTGACCGTGCCGGCGACCCCGGCAGCGCCGGCCGGGGCCGCCCCGGCACCGGTCGCGGCTCCGGCGGCGGAGCCCCCGCCCTGGAGCCGGCAGCCGGCGGCCTATCCCTCCTCTCCCGTGGCGTCTCCGCTGGCGCCGTCCTATCCGGCCGGGCCCGCCGATCCGGCTCATGGCGCGGCTGCCCCCGCTGCCGCGCCGGTTGATCCGCGCGCCCGGGCCACGCCGCCCCTGACCGCCGGTCCGCCGCCGGTGCGCAGCGCGCTTCCCTATGCCGAGCCCGGTGTCGCCGCGCCGCAACGTCCCGAGCCGGTCACCGTGGCCCGGCCGATGCCGGCGATGCCGCCCCTGCGCCCGGAGATCGGAGCCGGAACCATGCCGGTCGCGGGCCCGGGGGGGCCCGCGGGGGGGGCGGGGGGGG
>JBBSSF010000598.1:0-2524 GCA_038242345.1 Hyphomicrobiales bacterium | reverse complement strand
GTCGGCCGGGGTGTTTCTTGTCGGCCTCGGGTCGATCGCGTCGGCCTGGGGCTTCCAGCTGATCGGCGGCTATGTGCCGTGCTCCATGTGTCTGGCCCAGCGCGTGCCCTATTATGTTGGCCTGCCGCTGGCGCTGGTCGCCTTCCTGGCCGCCCGGCGCGGCTGGGCGGGGCTGTCGCGGCTGGTGCTGGCGGCGATCGCCCTGCTCTTCGTCTATGGTGCCGGTCTTGGCATCTGGCAGGCCGGAGCGGAATGGGGCTTCTGGCTCGGGCCCAATGATTGCGGTGGTGGCGCGCCGGTCGCGGCCTCGGCCAGCGCGCTGCTACAGCAGCTCGATCATACCCGGGTCGTCAACTGCTCGGTGGCCTCCCTCCGCATCTTCGGCCTCTCCTTTGCCGGCTGGAACGTGCTCGTCTCGGCCGCCCTGGTGCTGGCGTCCGCGGCCGCCGCCTGGCTGCCGGCCCGGACGCGCTGAGCCGCCACATCCCGGTCCGCCCGCGCTGGCCCGCGGGCGGATGTCGCCCGCCGACGCCTTGTTCCGTTCCGCCGTTCGTCTATAAATCCCGATGGATATTGTCTTTCGCCGGGATCGGGGGAACGCGCGTGACCGAAGGACCAGCCGACGCGGCGGCTCTCTGGGCGGAACGGGAATCGCCGTCGCTGGCGGATTTCGAGGCGCTGGCCGCGCTGGCCTTCTCCACCCTGCCGGAGAGCTTCAAGGCCCTGTGCGGCGATGTGGTGATCCGCGTTGCCGATTTTCCCGACGAGGACGTGCTGGAAGATCTGGGTCTCGAATCGGAATTCGATCTCCTCGGCCTGTTCCAGGGCATCGGGCTGGCCCAGTCCGGCGCAGCGCCGGAGACCGGACGCCTGCCCAACCGGATCTGGCTCTATCGCCGCCCCATCCTCGATTATTGGGCCGAGAATTCCGACCCCCTCGGTGCGCTGGTCGCCCATGTGCTGATCCACGAGATCGGCCATCATGTCGGCCTCTCCGATGACGACATGGACCGCATCGAGCAGGCGATCGGCTGATCCAGCCGGAGGGACGGGGCGTCGGCCGTGCTGCGGTCGGCCGGAATCCGGAGCGGGCTCAACTCTTTTAAGTTGCAATTTCTCGCGCAATAAGGGTATCGTCCGGACTGCGGGAGGCCGGTGAGACGCCGGCCTGCGCCTCCGCGCGGCCGGGAAAGATGCATTTTTTGATGGCTGCCGGGGTAATGATCTGGTTATGTTCCTGATATAATCATGATCTGGTCCAGATCGTGCGGTCCAGTCCGGTTCCATGATGCACATCCGTCTCCCGATTCCCGCCTTTCTCCGCGACCATCTCCCCCTCGGCCGCCGGTTGTGGCTGATGGCCGGCGGGTTGTTGCCGATCGGGGTCGGGCTTGCGGGTCTTGTGGTGCTGGCGGGGCTTCCGGGCGGCGGCGGTGCGCCGCCTTCGGCGGTGTCTCCGTCCGCGCCCGCGGAGGCGGTGGCGACGCTCTCGCGGGCCGGAGAGAGCCCGCAGGCAGAACCGATGCCGGTGGCGGCGGGTGCGGCCGGGCAGGGCGCCCGGATGTCGGCCGGCCAGGAGCTGGCCGGACCCGTGGCCGCCACCATCCTGCGGGTGCCCGATGGCGACACGCTCGGGGTGACGGCGCGGATCTGGCTCGGGCAGGAGGTTCAGGTGCTGGTGCGCCTGCGCGGCGTCGATGCGCCGGAGAAGAACGGGGCCTGCGCCGCGGAAAAGGCCGCGGCCGGCCGGGCGCGGGACCGGCTGGCGGCGCTTTCCGGCGGGCCGGGCGCCGTGGTGATGCTGACCGCGGGTGCTCCCGACAAGTACAATGGCCGGGTGATCGCCGATGTCGCGGCCGCTGACGGCACGGATCTGGCGGCGGCCCTTCTCGGCGACGGTCTGGTGCGGCGCTATGAGGGCGGGCGGCGGCTGCCCTGGTGCGGCTCCTGAGGCTGGGTCCGGCTCATAAAGCCGTTTCGAAACAGTTTGTTACCCGGGAAAGTGTCATGCCGCCGTCGTCTCGCCATGGCAGGCAGGAGACGGCCCGGCATCCGTCGGGCGCGCTCTTTCAGCCCGGATGGATCGCCCATGACCCGGTTCCCCCTCCTCGTCCTGGCGGCCGTTGCGGCCGTCGGGTCCGTTTCCGCAGCGCGTGCGGCGGATGCTCCTGCGGCCCAGCTGGGGCCGCGCCCCTTCTTCCTCGTCGAGGACATGGCCGACAGCGACCTGAAGACGGCGCTTCAGGCCTGCGAGAGCGGCCCGTTCTATCGCACCGCCTTCACCATCGGCCATCGCGGCGCGGCGATGCAGTTTCCCGAGCATACCCGCCAGTCCTACAAGGCGGCGTCGGTGATGGGCGCCGGCATCATCGAGTGCGACGTGACCTTCACCAAGGATCGCGAGCTCGTCTGCCGGCATGACCAGTGCGACCTGCACACCTCCACCGACATCCTCGCCCATCCGGATCTGGCGGCGAAGTGCACGACGCCCTTCAAGCCCGCCGACCCGGCCACCGGCAAGCCG
>JBBSSF010000597.1:0-2553 GCA_038242345.1 Hyphomicrobiales bacterium | reverse complement strand
GCCCCGGACCGTCACGAAGGGCTCGAAGAACGCCCACTCCTCATCGCTCATCAATCCACGGATCAAGGGATGCCTCCTTTCGGAAGCGAACCTTGAATCACATCAGAACTGGGCGGGGAAGACCTTTGTCAACAGATCCTAGGCCGCGCCTATGTGCCGGATCTCTTCCGGCTGGTGTTCTCCTCCACCGTCGCCGATGCGCTGGGCACCTCGGTCGCCTCGGTGGCGATCTATCTGGTGATGGCCATCGTCCTCATCGTCCGGCCCCAGGGCCTCATTCCGGAGGCCCGATGAGCGCCATGGACACAGCCCCCCGCGCCCTTCCCGCCATCTCCGCCGCCCCCCGGCCGGGACGCCTGTCCCGACGGCTGGTCGCCACCCTCCTCGTCTTCGCCCTGCTTGCGGCCGTGCCCGGCATCGCCGCCCTCACCCAGGACAGCTATCTCGTCACCCAGACGACCCGGATCATCATCCTCGCCCTCTTCGCCGTCAGCCTCGATCTGGTGCTCGGCTATGGCGGACTGGTGAGCTTCGGCCACGCCGCCTTCTTCGGCCTCGGCGGCTACACCGTCGCCATCCTCGGCTATCATTTCGAGAATGACGAGCCGCTGTTCGGCCTCGCCGCCACCAATGCCGGGCTCCTCACCCTGCCGCTCGCCATGCTGGTCGCGGGGGTCGCGGCGCTTGCCATCGGCTGGGTCAGCCTGCGCACCCGCGGCGTGCACTTCATCATGATAACGCTCGCCTTCGCCCAGATGATCTACTTCATCTTCGTCGGCCTCAAATATTATGGCGGCGATGACGGCCTGATCCTGTCGGAGCGCAACAGCCTGCCCGGACTGAATACCGGCCGGCCGCTGCCCTTCTATTATCTCTGCCTTGGCCTGCTGGCAGTGGTGTTCTGGATCCTCGGCCATGTGGTCAATTCGCGCTTCGGCATGGTGCTGCGCGGGGCACGCAGCTCCGAGCGGCGGATGCGGGCGCTGGGCCTTGACGTCGATCGCACCCGGCTCGTCGCCTTCGCCCTCTCCGGCGCGATTGCCGGCCTTGCCGGCGCTCTCACCGTCAACGAGGCACGCTTTGCCAGCCCGGAAATGCTGAGCTGGATGAAATCCGGCGAGGTCATCGTGATGGTGGTGCTGGGTGGCTTCGGCACCCTGCTCGGGCCCATCCTCGGGGCCGCCGCCTTCGTGCTTCTGGAAACCTGGCTCGGTTCCATCACCGAGCACTGGATGCTGATCCTCGGGCCCATCCTTGTCGGCGTCGTGCTGATCTTCGATGGCGGCCTGATGCGGCTGGTGGAAAAGGTGCGCCGATGACCGTTGCCCCGCTCGTCCTCGACGGTCTGGTGAAGACATTCGGCAGCCTGCGCGCCACCGACGGTCTCGACCTCACCCTTGCCCCCGGCGAACTGCACGCCATCATCGGCCCGAATGGCGCCGGCAAGTCCACCCTCATTGGCCAGATCACCGGCGAGATCCTTCCCGATGCCGGGACGGTGCGGCTGTTCGGCACCGATGTCACCGGCTGGCCGGTGGAGAAGCGGGCGCTGGCCGGCCTCGGCCGCTCCTTCCAGATCACCCAGCTCGTCCCGGATTTCACCGCGGAAGACAATGTCGCGCTCGCGGTGCAGGCCCGCGCCGGCTCCTCCTTCCGCTTCTGGCGCAATGCCCGCACCGATCCGCGCCTGCGCGAGCCGGCCCGGGCAGCGCTGGCGGCCACGGGCCTCGCCGGTCAGGCGGACATCCGGGTGGAGGACCTCTCCCATGGCGAGATGCGGCAGCTGGAGCTCGCGGTCGCGCTGGCCCTGCGGTCCCGGCTGCTGGTGCTCGACGAACCCATGGCCGGCATGAGCGTGTCGGATTCCCGGGCGGTGGTCGACCTGCTCGCCGGCCTCAAGGGACAGGTGACCATCCTGCTCGTCGAGCATGACATGGACGCGGTGTTCGCGCTGGCCGACCGGATCTCGGTGCTGGTCGCCGGCCGCATCGTCGCCTCGGGCACGGCGGACCAGATCCGCACGGATCCGAAGGTGCGGGAGGCCTATCTCGGCTCGGAGGACGGCGATGCTGACCATCACTGATCTGGAAAGCGGCTATGGCCACAGCCGGGTGCTGTTCGGCATTGATCTGGAGATCGGCGCCTCGGAGGTGGTCACCCTCATGGGCCGCAACGGCATGGGCAAGTCCACCCTGGTGAAGACCCTCGCCGGTCTGGTGCGGCCCACCCGCGGCCGCATCGTGCTGCGCGGGCAGGAGCTCCAGGCGCTGCCGACCCACCGGGTGGGGGCCGCCGGCATCGGCCTCGTGCCCGAGGGCCGGCGGGTGTTCCCGACGCTGACGGTGGAGGAAAATCTGGTCGCCACCGCCGCAGACCGGGCGAAGCGCGCCAGTCCGTGGACGCTCCCCCGGGTCTATGCGCTGTTTCCCCGGCTGAAGGAGCGCGCGCGCCAGAAGGCCCGCACCCTCTCCGGCGGCGAGCAGCAGATGCTGGCGATCGGCCGGGCGCTGATGACCAACCCGCATCTCCTCGTCCTCGACGAGGCGACCGAGG
>JBBSSF010000596.1:0-2555 GCA_038242345.1 Hyphomicrobiales bacterium | reverse complement strand
TTCCGTCGGCGTGCCGATCTGGAGCACCCGGCCGGTGTTCATGACGGCGATGCGGTCGGACATCGCCAGCGCCTCTTCCTGGTCATGGGTGACGAGGATGAAGGTGATGCCGGTCTCGCGCTGGAGCCGCTTCAGCTCGATCTGCATGCCCTTGCGCAGTTTTAGGTCGAGGGCGGAGAGCGGCTCGTCGAGAAGGAGGAGCTTGGGGTGCGGCGCCAGCGCCCGGGCCAGCGCCACGCGCTGCTGCTGGCCGCCGGACAGCTGGGCGGGCTTGCGCTGGGCGAAGGCATCCAGCCGCACGAGCTTCAGCATGTCGGCGACGACGGACGGAATGTCGGGCTGCCGCCAGCCCAGCATCTCCAGCCCGAAGGCGACATTCTGGGCCACCGTCAGATGGGGAAAGAGGGCGTAGCTCTGGAACACGGTATTGACCGGCCGCTTCTGGGGCGGCAGCCCGGCGACGTCGCGGCCCTGAAGCCGGATCTGGCCGGAGGTCGGTTGCTCGAAGCCGCCGATGAGGCGCAGGAGCGTGGTCTTGCCGCAGCCGGACGGGCCCAGAAGCGTGAAGAACTCGTTGTCGGCAATCTTGATGTCGATCTCCGACAGCGCCTTGGCGCCGCCGGCATAGACCTTCTCCACCCCGATGATCTCGACCAGGGGACGGGCGGGCGCGGCACAGGAGGGGGCCGGAACGGTCATCGCCGCACCTCGCCGCGCTCCGGAGGGCGGGCAGGACGCTGTCTCTCGTTCGCCGGCTGTCGAGGCAAGATGTGTCTCCGTCGGAGGGACCGCGGGGAGTTTGCGGATTCGTGATTACATCTGACAAGCCGAAATTGGAGGCGCCGCCGCCGCCTTTGCGGGCAGTGCGGCGCCCCGGACGGCGGGATCAGAAGCTCTCCAGGGTGCGGCGGTACTCCATCTCGGTCACCTCGGCCGCGAACAGCCGGTATTCCGACCGCTTGAGGGCGAGGAAGACATGGTGCAGCTGCGCGCCCAGCGCGTCCTTCAGGAAGGCGGAGCGGCCGGCGGTCACGATGGCATCGCGCCAGTCCGGCGGCAGGATGTCGGTTTCGGGCGCGGCATAGCGGGCGGCGGCCGGGCCGGGATCGGCGCGGCTGACAAGGCCCTGACGGATGCCGGCGAGCGTCACCGCGCCCACCAGATAGGGGTTGGCGTCGACGCCAGCCATGCGCTGTTCCAGATGGCGGCCCTCCGGGGCCCCCGCCGGCACCCGCACCGCCACCGACCGGTTGTTGAGGCCCCAGGTCGGCGCCGTCGGGGCGTAGGAGCCGACGGCGAAGCGGCGCCAGGAATTGAGATGTGGCGCAAAAATGAGCATCGCTTCGGGCAGGGTGGCGAGAAGTCCGGCGATGCTGGCGGTCAGCTCGGGGGAAAGGGTGTCGGGCGCCGGGTCGGCAAAGCGGTTGGTCCCGGCAGAATCGGCAAGGCTGGCATGGAGATGCATCCCCGAGCCGGCGCGGCCGGGAAAAGGCTTGGCCATGAAGCAGGCGACCATGCCGGCCCGCGCCGCCATCGCCTTCAGGAGGCGCTTCAGGCCGACGAGATCGTCGGCGGCAGCAAGCGCATCGCCGCGGTGGTGCAGGGTCAGCTCATATTGCCCGGGGGCATATTCGGAAATCAGGGTTTCCAGCGGCAGACCCTGCAGGGCGGCGGCGCGGTAGACTTCCTCGGTGAACGGGGCGAGCCGGTCGAGGGTCTCGACGCCATAGACCTGGATCATTTCCGGCCGCTCGCCGGTGAGTGGCAGCCGGGCCGGCCGGGGCCGGCCGTCGGGGCCCGGCTCGCGGTCGAGGAGGTAGAATTCCAGCTCGAAGGCCATCACCGGATGGAAGCGGTCGGCCTTCAGGAGGTCCGCCTGGCGGGCGAGCGCATGGCGCGGATCGGCGGCCATGGGCGCGCCGTCGAGTTCGTGCAGGGTCAGCGGCACCTGGGCCCGCGGGGGCGTGGTCCACGGCGCCAGCTTCAGCGAGCCCGGCACCGGCCAGCCGCGCCGGTCGGCATCGCCATCGGACCAGACGAGGCCGGTTTCCTCCACATCCGCCCCGGTGATGTCGAGGCCGAGGATGGAGCCCGGCAGGTGGCGGCCGGAGCGGTAGATCGCGGCGAGCTCATGCCGGCGGACGGTCTTGCCGCGCAGGATGCCGTTGGGATCGACGAGGAAGATGTCGACGGCGACGATCTCCGGATGGGCGGCCAGAAAGGCCTCCGCTTCCTCGACTGCTGCGGCGGTGGCGGGTTTCATCAGGCGGCCTCCAGGGCGGCAAGCTCGGCGAGCACGGCGGCATAGGCGGCCACGAAGGCATCGGCCTCCGCCTCGCTCAGCGCCGGCGGCACCAGCAGCATGTTGTGGAACGGGGTGAGCAGGAAGCCGCGGTTGAGAAGCGCCAGATGCAGCGCGCCTTCCAGCACCGGCTGGCTGGCGGCGCGCGCCTCCGCGGCGGTGCGCACGGGCCCGGGCGCGAACACCACCTCGATGCGGGCGCCGACCCGCGCCACATGCCAGGCCCGCCCGGCCGCCGCGCTCGCTGACCGCA
>JBBSSF010000595.1:0-2564 GCA_038242345.1 Hyphomicrobiales bacterium | reverse complement strand
GATCCGATCGTCAACCTGCGCATCGCCACCAGCGAGACCTGGCGGGACAAGGCGTCCGGCGAGCGCAAGGAACGCACCGAGTGGCACTCGGTGGTCATCTTCAACGAGAACCTCGCCCGCGTCGCCGAGCAGTATCTGCGCAAGGGCTCCAAGGTCTATGTCGAGGGCCAGCTCCAGACCCGCAAGTGGCAGGACCAGTCCGGGCAGGACCGCTACACCACCGAAGTGGTGCTGACGCGCTTCCGCGGCGAGCTGACCATTCTGGACGCCAAGGAAAGCGGCTCCGCTCGGGGCGCGGCGTCGGCATCCGGCGGCTATGACCAGAGCCCGACGGGTGGCGGCCGGCAGAGCGCGCCGCAGCGCAGCATGTCGAATGATCTCGACGACGATTTCATCCCATTCTGAGGCCGGCCATGTCGCGCGCCACCCTCATCCTGCTCAACCCGGAGATCCGGGCTCGGGCCCACAAGTGGGTCGACGGCGTCCCGGACCGGACGCGCATCGAGTTCAAGGCGCCGAAGCGGACGATTCCGCAGAACGCCCGCATGTGGGCCATGCTGACGGACGTTGCCACACAAGTCATGTGGCATGGAATCCGCCTACAAGCCGAAGACTGGAAGTTGATCTTCATGGACGCGATGAAGCGCGAAGTCCGCCTCGCGCCGAATATCGACGGGACCGGGTTTGTGAACCTTGGCCGGTCATCGTCAGACCTGAGCATAAGCGAAATGGGCGACCTCATGGAGCTGATCGCTGCCTTTGGCGCGCGGCACGGGGTCCAGTTTCAGGAGCCGAATTATGGCTGAGCGCAAGCATTGGAGCACCACGGCCCGCGTCCGGATTTTCCAGGCGGCGGGCGGCGTCTGCCACATCTGCGACGGGAAGATCCACGCCGGAGATCGGTGGGAGCTGTCGCACGTGATCCCGCTGGAGCTGGGCGGGGAGGACGCGGAGAGCAACCTCCGGCCGGCGCACTATGCCTGTCACCGGACGATCACGGCGCGGGATGACGTGCCGGCGATCGCGAAGGCGAAGCGCCGGGAGGCGGCACACATCGGGGCCAAGGCGCCCAGCCGGACGCCGATGCCGTGCGGGCGGGCATCGAAGTGGAAGAGGCGGATGGATGGAAGCGTGACGCTGCGGGAGGGGATGTGATGGGCCTCGCATTCCACGAGACGGAGCGCGCCGACCTGATTGCGGCGCTCAACGGCGCGCAGAAGGCGCTCGCGATGCTGCTCGCCGGGAAGCATCCATCGGAGATCATCCATGTCTGGGCAGCGTGCATCGCGGCTGAGGCCGTGGCGCGCCGGGTGCTGGTGCAGGTGGCGGAAGCGGAGGATGCGCGATGACCATGAAGCGTTTACGCAAGCTCGCCGCCAGCCTGCCGGCCGCCGTCATCCGGGCGGGCGCACACACGATGACCGCGCTCGCGGCGGGCACCATGTGCGCTCTCGGCGGCACCAAGCAGGAGACGTGGTGGTTTCCCATCGGCTTGGGGATGACGGTGATCGCCATCCAGTGGGCGTGGCTGTCCGGGCGAGACACCGGACGAGCTGATGCCTACCGCCATACGATCACGACCGCGGCGGAGGGTGGCGTGGTTGAGTTCAGCATCACGCCCAGCCGGGAGCAGCAGGAATGGTCCGCTGCCGCCAAAGCGGCGACGGCCGCGCTCCGCGAGATCACCGGGCGGGACCATGTTCCCGATGCCGGGAAAATGGAGGATGCGCGATGAGCATGACCTTCACCGACCTCGGCCCCCACGCTTGCCGCTACCCGCTCTGGCGGGATGGAGAGCGCTCCGGCCTGTTCTGCGGGGAGCCGGCCACTGTCGGCCCCTACTGCACCGAGCATCATGGGCTCTGCACCGAGCCCGTCACCCCCACCGCGCTCAACCACCTGCGATTCCTCGCGACCGTTGGCGGACGCTGGCGCGGGTCGATCCGCGTCGATTTTGGAGGCGATCATGTCTGAGGAAGCCACTGCCCTTGCCGTAACCATCCGGGCGTGCATCCGGGAGGGAGATGAGTACGAGGCGATCAGCCGGATCGGCCTGCGAGCAGCTGACCTTCTGGAGCGTCAGGCCGCCCAGCTCGCGGCGCTCCGGGCCGGGGCGGACACCGAGGACCTGCACGCGGCGGCTGACAGCACGATAGCTGCGGCCGCCAGCATGATGGCCCTGGCGTCCGAAGCGACGCGTCTAGGCATCGACGGCGATGATGTTTTGCACGCGACTGCGGTCACGAAAGCGGCCATCCGTGCGGTATTTGACCGCGCGCCAGCCGTGAAGCAGCCCGGATATGTCGCCGACCGGATCGCCCAGCTTGAGGCCGAGGCCGACGTGCTGCACGCCGCCGCCGAAGGGTGGCGCAAGCGGGCGGAGGCCGCGGAAGAGGCGCGCTCTGAGATCCGCCGGCAGGCGCTGGAAGCGGCGGCGCTGGTAGCAGACCGGATGGTGAGCAAGATCAGCGCACACCTGAGTAAGGTGGAAACGCCTGCGACCACTCATCCCGGATCGGTCGGCGCATGTGATGCTGCCGAGATCATTGCCCGTCGGATCCGCG
>JBBSSF010000594.1:0-2574 GCA_038242345.1 Hyphomicrobiales bacterium | reverse complement strand
GTCAATGTCGGCGTGCTGCTCGATTCCAAGACGCCGAACGAGGTCATCGGCGTGCTGGCCCACGAGACCGGGCATCTGGCCGGCGGCCATCTGCTGCGCCAGCGCGATGCCATCGCCCAGGCCCAGATCATCGCCGCCATCGGCATGCTGCTGGGCGCTGGCGCCCTGGTGGGGGCGGCGGCCTCGGGCAATGGCGCCATCGGCCAGGGCGGCATCGGCATCGCCGGCGTGGGCGGCAGCATGGCCCAGCGCACCCTGCTGTCCTATCAGCGCGGCGAGGAAATGGCGGCCGATCAGGCGGCCGTCACCTATCTGAACAAGACCCAGCAGTCGGCCAGGGGGATGCTGCTCACCTTCCAGCGCTTCGCCAACGAGCAGCTGATCGCCTCGCAATATGCCGATCCCTATGCCCAGAGCCATCCGATGGCCCGGGACCGGATCGCCCAGCTCGAAGTGCTGGCGGAAAAGAGCCCCTATTTCGACCGGACCGACGCGCCGGCGCTCCAGGCCCGCCATGATCTGGTGCGTGCCAAGCTCGATGCCTATGTGAACAATCCCCAGTCGGTGGCCCAGCGCTATCCGGCCTCCGACAGCAGCCTGCCGGCGCGCTATGCCCGGGCGATCATCGCCCACCGGCTTGGCGACACCCCCGGGGCCCAGCGCCAGTTCGATGCCCTCACCGCCGCCCAGCCGGGCAATCCCTGGTTCTGGGAGGCCAAGGGCGAGACCCTCATCGAGGCCGGCAAGCCGAAGGAGGCCGTCGCGGCCCTGCGCCGGGCGGTGTCGCTCGCCCCCTGGTCGGGCCTCACCCGGGTGACACTCGGCTATGCCATGGTGGCCTCCGGTGACCAGGCGCTGCTGCCCGATGCGGTGCGCGAACTCAACCGCGGTCTGGAAGACGAGCCCGACAACGGCCTCGGCTGGCGCCAGCTGGCGGTCGCCCAGGCCCAGCTCGGCAACCTGCCCGCCGCCGATCTCGCCACCGCCCAGGGGCTGATGTCGGCCGGCGATGTCGAGAATGCCCGCAAATATGCGGCGCGCGCCCGGGACAAGCTGCCCACCGGCTCGCCGGCCTGGCTGCGCGCCTCCGACATCGTCAACCAGCCGGCTCCGCGCCGCCAGAGGGGCCGCGGCTGAGCCGGGCCCTACACCGGATCGTGATGGCCCTGGCGCGGCCCCCGGCTTCCGGCGCGCCACCGGCGGATTTTTCGCGGCCGGGCCGATATTTGGGTGCGGTGCCCGCTCCGCGGGCGCAGCCGGCGGCCGGGCGTTCGGGCCCGGTTCCGACTTGACGGACGGCTGTCATCGGCCTGTCCCTGAGCTCGTGCGACAAGCCTTTCCCGGCGGGACTGGTCCCGCCCGTCCTCATCCGGAGATCCCCCGATGCGTTTCGCTTCCGCTGCCGCGCTGCTGGTCGGTGCCGCCCTGGTCCTTGCGCCCGTTGCCCGCGCCGAGACCGCGCCCGACCCGGCGCTGAAGGCCCAGGTGGAGGGGATCGTGCGCGACTATCTGCTCGCCCATCCGGAAATCCTGATCGAGATGACGACGAAGCTGGAATCCCAGCGCGCCGCCCAGGAGGCCGCCGAGGCCCGGGACATGATCCGCTCCGAGAAGGAGGCCCTGTTCGAGGCGCCGGGTCAGGTGGTCATCGGCAACCCCGATGGCGACGTTACCCTGGTCGAGTTCTTCGACTACAATTGCGGCTACTGCCGCCAGGCGAGCGGCGATCTCGCCCGCCTCATCGAGGGCGACAAGAATCTGCGCGTGGTGCTGAAGGAATTCCCGGTGCTGGGCGATGCCTCGGTGGAAGCGGCGCAGGTGGCGGTGGCGGTCAACCGGGTGGCGCCGGAGCGCTATTCGGCCTTCCACTTCGCCCTGCTGCATTCGGCCGGCCGGGCCGACCGGGCGGCGGCGATCGCGGCCGCCGAGAAGGCCGGCATCGACCGCAAGACCCTCGACAAGGCGCTGGCCGACAGCGCCGGCATCAATGCCGAGATCCAGAAGACCTATGCGCTCGCCACCCGCATGGGCCTGACCGGCACGCCGTCCTGGGTGGTGGGGCCGGAAATCATCGTCGGCGCCGTCGGATTCGACAATCTGAAGCAGAAGATCAGCGACGCCCGCGCCTGCGGCACCGAGTGCTGATCCGGGCAAACCGCCCGGCTTCCGCGGGGCTTCGGGGCCTGTCCCCGGCTCCCCGGAAAACGTGATCGGCGCCGCTCTTCCCTCCGGCAGGGCGGCGCTCTATATGTCTGTTCAGGCGACGCTGCGCGGTTCGACTGAGGCTCACAATTCCCCGGGGCCTTATCGATCTCAACGGGAGCCGTCCCTGACCGGGCCCGTGGGCCCGGACACATGGCGCCCACCTACGCTGTAGGTTCCCGGGATCGATCACCTCCGACGGCCGAGGCGGCTCGCCAACCCTTTCCGGCTCTCCCTCCACGGGGAAGCCTCCCGGGCCCCGACAGCAACCGCTCCCGGGGCCTTTTCGCCTGCCCGCCCGTTATCCGGGGCGGGGCGGCCGCCCGTGTTGCGGACCTGCCGCCCGCGTCTGTTCTCCGGGGTGCCGCCGGG
>JBBSSF010000593.1:0-2579 GCA_038242345.1 Hyphomicrobiales bacterium | reverse complement strand
TCCACGCCTTCTTCCAGAAGGGCCATGAGGCCTGAAGAAAAAGGGAGAGGGTCCGGGAGGCCTCTGGCCGCCCGGACGGAGGCTCGGGGGCAGTCGCCCCCGAAACAGCCGGCTCAGGCCGTGCTATCGCCCTCGGTCGCCTCGATCCAGCTGGTGGAGCGCATCTCGATGAGGCGCGACGCCGTGCGCTGGAACTCGAAGGCCTCGGTGCCATCGGTGCCGGTAAACAGCACCGTCGGCTCGGCGGCCGCCGAGATCACCAGCCGGTTGTGATTGTCATAGAGGGCGTCGATCAGCGTGATGAAGCGCTTGGTCTCGTTGCGCACATCGGAGCTGAGCGGCGGCACGTTCTTCAGGAACAGCGTGTGGAATTTGGCGGCCAGCGCCAGATAGTCCGAGGCGCCGAGCGCATGGGCGCACAGATCATCGAAGGAGGCGCGCGCCACGCCGGCGACGGCTTCCGGAATGATGACGGCGCGGCCGAGCACGTCCATGCTGACCGGGGAGCCGCGATCGGTGCCGGTGAGGCCCTTCCACAGCGCCTGCATGTCGGCATCGGCCTTCTGGCCTAGCGGCGTGAAATAGACCGGCCGGCCGGCGAGCTTCGTCAGGCGGTAGTCGGTGTCGATGTCGATGCGGATGACATCGACATGATGGGTCAGGAGCTCGATGAAGGGCAGGAAGTGGCCGCGGTTGATGCCGTCGCGATAGAGATTCCTCGGCTCGACATTGGAGGTCGCCACCAGCACCACGCCGCGCATGAACAGCTGGGTGAACAGCCGGCCGAGGATCATCGCGTCGGCGATGTCGGTGACGGAGAACTCGTCGAAGCAGAGCAGGCGGGTTTCGCGGGCGATTTCCTCGGCCACCGGCGGCACGGGATCGTCGCCCTTGAGGATGCCGGCCTGGATCTCGCGACGCACGCGCTGGAGACGGCCATGGGTGTCGGCCATGAAGGAGAGGAAGTGGGAGCGGCGCTTCTCGACGATGGGCACCGTCTCGAAGAACATGTCCATGAGCATGGTCTTGCCGCGGCCGACCTCGCCCCAGAGATAGAGGCCCTTCACCGGCTCCGGCGGCGGCTCGCGCCGGCCGAACAGCAGGCCGAGGCGGCGGCTGGGCCGCTTGGGCGGGGGCCGGTCGAGAAGATCGGCGGTCACCTTGTCCAGCCGGGCGGCAATCTCTTCCTGGACGGGATCGCGGTCGATGGCGCCGGAGGCGACCAGGGCCGCATAGCGCGCGACGACGGTGTCGGTTTCGCTCATGGCCGGACCTGCCGGCGCGGGAAGACGGACATGACGGCTCCGGATGGGACAGCGCCGCACCGGTGACCGGCACCGGGGCGCGGGGAGGGAAGGTGAGGGAGGGATACAGGCGCGCGCCGCCCCCTTCAAGCCCGCCCTTCGCGGGGGACGAATCCGGGATTCGTCGCCCCGGGCGGGATCCGGCGGCGGCCTTGGGGGTTATCCACAGGCCGGACAGGGGGACGGGGCGCACCGGAGGCGGGCCGCGAATGCTTGCCGGTTGCGAGTCCTCCCCCCTCGACGGCCCGCATTGGCGGCGGTATGCCCGTCTTGGTCCCCAATTGGCGGCGAGGAGCCTTTCAAATGATCGATCCGGTTTTTCTTCCCTCGATTCTCGCTCTGGTCGTCGGAGTGCTGATCCTGATCGCACCGAAGATCCTGAACTATGCGGTGGCGGCCTATCTGATCCTGATCGGGATTCTGGGTCTTTTGCCGGCTTTCATGTGAGCGGGGCGGGCACGGTCGTGCCGGATGCCGGGGCGGGGATGTGGAAAACCGGCCCCGGCGAATTTTTTGGGGTGGGGTGCTGGACAGCCTCCGGGGGAGCCGGTAAACACCGCTCCATCGACGGACGGCGACGCGCCGCACGGAAGATCTCTCCGGAAAAACCAAGCCCGGACGAGCGGATGCCCAGGTAGCTCAGTTGGTAGAGCATGCGACTGAAAATCGCAGTGTCGGTGGTTCGATTCCGCCCCTGGGCACCATCCAGACTTTCAATCCCCTTCGAATAAATAGTCTTTTTTTCGCCAGGCTGCCCGCAGTTCGTCCCGCGCCATGCTGTCGGGAAAGCCGCGGCTGCGCGGTGGCTGTTTCGCGATCGCCCCCATGGCGGGTGCGGGCTCGGGGAATGCCCGGCGCGCGCGGATGTCCGGCGGGGCCGGCGCGGAAAGGTCCGGAAATTCTACCACATGGTCAAGGAGCACCCGCCTCGGCTATGCTTTTCGCCAGATGCGTCCTGGTCGAGTCGGTCTCCTCCGCCCCCCGGGGGCATGGCATTCCCGGTCGGGGCAAGAATGGACGTCGTCGAGAATTTCCTGTCCGGAATGGGGCAGGTGGGTACGCTTTTCGGAATTCTGGTGACCGGACAGCTTCTGATCCGGCGGGGATTTCCGGCGACCTGGCGTGCCCGGGTGCGGCAGGTGCTGCTGCTCGCGCTCTCGGCCGCACTGGCCAGTCCGTCCTTCGCCGGCGTCGCGGCCTTCGCCTTTCTGGCCGCCACCACTCTCGTCCGGGGCGAGGGGACAGGGCTGCTCGTCCTCCTGATGATGACCGTCG
>JBBSSF010000592.1:0-2587 GCA_038242345.1 Hyphomicrobiales bacterium | reverse complement strand
CAGCGCGTCATAGATGGCATCGCGCGGCTTGCCGGTCAGCGGCTTCGACCAGGAGACCGTCTCGGCCTCGTCGATGGTCAGCACCGACATCGCCTTCTGGGAGGCACAGCGGCAGCGGCTGGAAACGGCATCCATTTCCGGCTTGCTCTGGGCCTTCTTCCAGAGATCGACGATGCAGGCATCAAACAGATGCCGGCGCGCCGTATCCAGCGACGTCGCTTCCTGGGCAAGCGTCGGCAGGACCGAAGCGGAAAGGGCGGCAAGGCCGAGGATCGACGAGGCAAATCGCCGGCCAGAGAAAAGGGTCGCGTTCAGCCGCTGCATGATGAGGGCGCGTTCTCTCGAGAAGACAACGAAGATGCCGCGCGCGGTCCGGTTCCTCATCCGCGCGGCCACATCCGGCAGCCTGCCGGGACGTCCCCCGTCCCCGGCTCACCATCCATCCCCCGATCCGGGCGGCCGGGGGAAGGAACCCGGCAGCGGCGAGCGGAGGAAAACCCGACCTTGATCCTCAATGCGCTACCGCAAACCGCGGCCCTGCGGAAGCGGTGCCGCACGAGAAGACTGCTGCTGTGCTTCCCCTGCAACGCAGATGTCCGGATCTGTCAAGAAAAAGGGGCCCGCGCCGCGGCGCGAGCCCCTTTTCCCGTCTCGGGCCGGCCGGATCCGATGGATCAGCCGACGATCTCGATCTTGGAGAAGAAGAAGGCGATCTCCTCGGCCGCGGTCTCGGGAGCGTCGGAGCCGTGGATGGAGTTCTCGCCGATCGAGAGCGCATAGTCCTTGCGGATGGTGCCCTCGGCGGCATTGGCCGGGTTGGTGGCGCCCATCACTTCGCGGTTCTTCAGGATGGCGTTCTCGCCCTCCAGAACCTGCACCACGACCGGGCCGGACGACATCATGTCGCACAGCTCGTCATAGAACGGACGGCCCTTGTGGACGCCATAGAAGGCTTCCGCAACGGCGCGGCTCATGTGGATGCGCTTCTGCGCGATGACGCGCAGGCCCGCCGATTCCAGCTTGTCGACGATCTTGCCGGTGATGCCGCGCTTCGTCGCGTCCGGCTTAATCATCGAGAAGGTGCGCTCGATCGCCATGATGGTCCTCGTCTGGGAGAAGGGTGCGGATCCGGCCGGGCCCCGGGGAACCCACATGTCCCGGGGGCGTCCTCTTCCGGGCCGGACCCCGCAATGATCGGGATGGAAGAAGAAGGAAATCCGCGCGGACGTTTACACGCCCCCTGCTTTCGTCGCAAGGAGAGGAACGCGGTGGGCCGCAGACCGGACGGCCCTGACCGCCGCCACCCGGGAGCGCAATCGCCATGCAGCGTTTTTTCCAGATGGGCTTCGGCTACAACGCCTGGGCCAACCGCCGTCTCTATGACGTCGTGGCCACCCTGAGCGCCGAGGAGCGCGACCGGGATCTCGGCGCCTTCTTCCACTCGGTCACCGGCACGCTCAATCATCTCGTCGTCGCCGACACCATCTGGCTCGACCGCATCGAGGGCCGCCTCGCCAGCTTCACGCAGCTGAATGCCTGCCCCTTCCCGGATTTCACCGAGCTCAGCGCCGTGCGCGCCGATCTGGATGCGCGGCTGATCGCGCTGGCCGGCGGGCTGGATCTGGAAGAGCTGGAGGCGCCGCTCTATTTCACCACCACGGCCGGCGTGCCCCGGGCCCAGCCGCTCGCCAGCGTGCTCGCCCATGTCGTCAACCACCAGACCCATCATCGCGGCCAGACGACGGATCTCGTCTCCCGTCTGGGCAAGGAGACCCCGGTGCTCGACATGATGGTCTATCAGAACGAGGCTGGCGACTTCGGGATCTGATCCCGCCGCCCCGCCCCCCGCATCCGCCGAAGGCCCGCTCATGCGTCCGGAGATCCTGAACCCGCTGTTCAAGCCCGCCACCCGCATCAAGGGCGTCGGGCCGAAGCTGGCGGCCGCCTTCGACCGGCTGCTGCCGCATCCGGACACCACGCCGGCACGAGTGATCGACATCCTGCTGCACCTGCCGACGGGGGCGATCGACCGGCGCGCCCGCCCCGGCATCGCCCGCGCCCCCCATGGCGGCGTCGTCACCCTCGATGTCACCATCGACCGGCACGACGTTCCCGAGCGCGGCAGCCGCAGCCCCTACCGGGTGTTCGCCTTCGATGACACCGGCGAGATCGCCCTCATCTATTTTCACGGCCGGGCCGATGCCCTCACCGCCCTGATGCCGCCGGGCAGCCGGCGCCTCCTCTCGGGCACGGTGGAATGGTACAATGGCCGGCCGCAGATGGCCCATCCGGACTATGTGCTCGCCCCCGAGGAGGCCGACCGGCTGCCGGCCCTCGATCCCGTCTACGGCCTCACCGAAGGGCTTTCGTCCAGGGTCATGGGCCGCATTGCGCGGGAAGCCCTGAAGGAGGTGCCGACCCTGCCGGAATGGCAGGATCCGGCCTGGCTGGCGCGGGCCGGGTGGCCGGATTTTTCCACCTGCCTTGCCCGTCTGCACGCCCCCGAGGACCCGGCCGACCTGCTGCCCGATGCCCCGGCGCGCCGCCGCCTCGCCTTTGACGAGATGCTGGCCAACCAGCTGACGCT
>JBBSSF010000591.1:0-2590 GCA_038242345.1 Hyphomicrobiales bacterium | reverse complement strand
CATGTTCCGCCGGCGGGCGCCCGCCACAGCGTCACCGTGGCGGCGTTGACCGACGCGGACTGCCGCAGGACCACGTCCACCATGTCGCCGGAGGCCGTCGCCGACAGGATCTCCGGGGCCGCCGGCGCGACGGCATCGGCAAGGGTCGAGACCGTGACCGGATCCGACCACACTTCCGGTCCGCCCACCCGGGCGACACGCACCTGATAGGTCGTGCCGGTCTTCACGGTCGGGGTCTCCCCGCGCAGGCGGGTGTTCGGGGCCGTGCCCACCGGTGTCGGGCTGCCGAGGGTCGTGGTGGTCCACGGCCCCGGAGTGCCGGCGCCCGCATCGGCCAGACGGTGCTGGATCTGCCAGGCGATTTCCGGCCGGTCCGGATCATTCCATTCGCAGACGATCACCACGGCCTCGCCCCGGCGTTCGGCGGCGGCCGTCAGATCGTCGGCCGTCACCGCATCGGAGGCCACGGCCGCGGCGGACGGCGGCGGGGCGCCCTCGTCGGTATCGGCATTCCACGCCGCATACTCGTCAGGCGACAGCACCACCCCTTCGATCACCGCCCCCGGGGTCGGGCTGCCGGGATCGATCTTCACGCCCGTGTCGAGGATCAGGACGCAGTCGGCGAACCGGTCCACCTCCGGGATCCGCACCCGGACCGAGCGTTCGCCCATGGCCGACCATCCGGCCATGTCGGTGACGACGGTCAGCCGGTACTCCGCCGCCGCAAGGATCGCCGCCCGCTTGCCCAGCCGCCGGGCCTGACTGAAGGAGCGGCACGCCGGCAGGCTGACCGGACCGCGCTTGCCCCGCTCCGAGATCACCCACGGATCGGCCTCCTGGGTGGTGTAGCCATGGGCGGGCGAGGTGAAGGTGACGGCGATTTCCGAAATCGCCTCGTCCGTGCGCCGGAACCGCGTCCAGGAATAGGAGCGGATGTTCTCCCGCTCGATGATGACCGTCGGTTCAGGCACGCCGATGGTCAGCGCCCAGCCGGTCGCGGTCATCCTCAGATGCCCGTCGCAGGCCTGCAGAAGCGCCTTCAGCACTTCCACCGGCTCGGTCTCGACGGCAGACCAGGTGAGCCCGCCCCAGAACTGCGGCTCGGTGCCGCCGGCCTTCAGCCGGAAAGGAATGTCGCAGACGTCGGCGGCCGCCTTCCAGCGCTCCAGCTCCGGCAGGATCTCGGTGGCATAATCCCAGCCGAAGCCGGACCGCGCATGACAGAGCAGGTGCAGGATCTGGAGCGCCAGATTCTGCCCCGGATGCGGCCCCGAGGGGCTGGACCATTTCCATGTCGTCCAGTCGTCCGGATCCTGCGCCGGGTCGCGCGGGTCATAGACCGGCGACAGCCGGGCTTCCGCGGCAATCGCGGTCGAGCCGCGCATGGGCCATCGGTTCTGCTGTTCCGATGCGAGGCCGGATTCCATCCGCACGAACAGCGAGGCGATGCCGTCGCCGCGATGGGCCTCCGTCCAGATGCCATCGGGCAGCTCGGGGATTGAATAGGCCGTCTCCGCCGGCAGCCCGCGGCGCGAGAGGATGCGCACGTCGCGCGCCGAGAAGCGCGTGTCGGCAAGGCACCAGCCCTCGGCGTCGAGGAAGATCTCGTCATCATCGACGAAGAAGCGCTCGAAGGACGTGATCGGCCCGAGGCACATCATGTGCACCTCATAGGCCCGCCCGTCGCGCTCGTCCCACAGGGCATAGGCGCCGGCAATCTTGTCGAGCCCCACGCCGTCCCAGGCCGGCGGCGTCGTCTGCCGCAGCACGCCCCGGGTGCTGGCATCATAGGAGGGCACCTTGGGCGGCTGGGCGAGCAGATAGTTCGCCGCCACCAGGCCGCCGGTGATGGCGATGCCGGCGATGTTGCCCGCCGTCAGGCCGAGGAAGCCGGCGCCGCCAGCCGCCGCCATCAGGTTCAGCGGCACGCCGGGAATGGCGACCGCGAACAGGGCCGTGGTGACCGCGGACGCGGCAGCGATCACCGGCGGCACGGCACGCTCCAGGCAGCGCGGGCCGCAAAGGGCGCGACCACACAGCCGCCATCCGTCAGCACGGCCCAGCCCCCGGCAACCCGGATGGCCCCCACCTCGCGCGGGCACACCCGATCGCCGATGGTGACGCTCGCCTGCACGATGCCCACATCCCCGTCGGCCGCCAGGTCTGGCGCGATCCCGGCAAGGCCCGCCCGCGCCATCCCGGCACCGGCGAGCACCACCAGCCCGCCGCCCTGCCGGAGGATCCGTTCGGCGCCGCGCCATGTGCGATAGCGCCCGCGCCAGGCCGCGGCCGGGTCGCGGCCGGTCTCGCCGAGCACCCAGTCCGCCGGCCACATCTGGCAGTCGTGGGCGCCCCACCGGAATGGACGCGCCGCGGCGGCGCCCAGAAAGGCCGAAAGGCCCGGACGTGCTGTCATGATGCTTTGGTCCTGGGGATCAGACGCGTGGCCAGATGCGGATCCGGGCGCGCATCATGGCGACGCGCTCGCAGAACCGGTCCGCCGGGGCGCCGGGATTGAGCGCGGCCGAGGCCGCCTTCTGCTGGGCATCGGTCCAGCGGATCATCGCCGCCCGGCGCCGGAGCGCGGTTG
>JBBSSF010000590.1:0-2593 GCA_038242345.1 Hyphomicrobiales bacterium | reverse complement strand
CCGGTCCGGCCGCTCCCCCGCCACGGCGCCGTTTTGCCCGCCTGCCGGCGGTGCTCGCCGTCCTTCTGGTGCTCGGGGCGGCGGCATGGAGCGGCTACTGGTGGGTGGCCACCCGGGCGATCGAGCAGGGCATCGAGCGCGAGCTTGCCCGGCTTGCCGACACCGGTGTCCGGGTGGACTGCGCCGACCGGCGGCTGGGCGGCTATCCCTTCCGCTTCGACCTGCGCTGCGGCCCGCTCTCGGCCGAAGCGGCGGACGGATCGGCCGGAACCGTCTCGACGCTGACGGTGGCCGCCCTTGCCTACAATCCCTCGCGCATGATCGTGGAGGCCGGCGCTCCGCTCGCGGCCCGCTTTGCCGACGGATCGAGCGCCCAGCTCGCCTGGTCGCTTGCCCATGCCAGCCTCGATTTCGATGGCAAGGGCCTGTCCGGGCTGGCGGTCTCCCTGGAGAAGCCGGATCTCCGGGCCGGCGAGGCCGCGCCGCTGACCGCCGGGCTGGCGGAGGTCCACACCCGGCTGCATCCGGGCGGGGAGGGCAGCGATGTGGCGGTGACGGCCGAGGATGTCGCCCTGCCGGCCCTCGGCGAGACCGGCACCCTCAATTTCTCGGCCGCGCTTGAAGATGGCGGCCTTGCCGCCCGGGGCGACACCGCCGCCTTCCTGACGCGGCTGGCCCGGCAGGGCACGTCGGGCAAGATTGCCGAATTCCGTCTGGCCGCCGGCGGCGCGGAGCTGCGCATCACCGGCCCGTTCACCGTGGATCCGCGCGGCGAACTCAGCGGCACCTTCAAGGTGTCGCTGGTGGATCCCCAGCGTCTGGCCGATTTCCTGGCCCGCGGCTTCGGCATCACCCTGCCGCTGCCGGATCCGGGTAGCCTGGCCGGGCTGCTCTCGGGCTTCGGCAATCCGTCGGTGGATGGCCGGCCGGCCATGACCCTGCCGGTGGAGGTCCGCCGCGGCAAGATGAGCATGGGCTTCGTGCCCCTCGGCCGCCTGCCGCGCCTCTTCGATCCGGGATGGTTCGTGACGGACTGATACCAGGCGCACGAAGTGCTGACCGCACCGCGCGCCTGAAGATCAGCAGATTTTCCATATGCCCCAATGGCATGGAAAATCTGCACCGGAATACCAAAGAGTCCTTTTCAAGGATCTTTGGTATGATCCCTCTCCGACAGGGGCAGGGCCGGGAGGAGGAACCTCCCGGCCGGACGCCTGCGCCGTCAGCGGCCCGCCGGCTCGGCGATCTTCAGGCCGGAGATGGGCTCGCGGCCGAAGTCCGGGGCGGCGGTTTCCTGGCCGGCGTCGATGATCGAGCGGCGGATGGCGCGGGTGCGGGTGAAATAGTCGAACAGCACCTCGCCCTCGCCCCAGCGGATCGCCCGCTGCAGCGCCGTCAGGTCCTCGGTGAAGCGGCCGAGCATCTCCAGCACCGCGTCCTTGTTGTTCAGGAACACGTCGCGCCACATGGTCGGGTCGGAGGCGGCGATGCGGGTGAAATCGCGGAAGCCGCCGGCCGAGAACTTGATGACTTCCGATTCCGTGACATGGCCCAGATCATCGGCGGTGCCGACGATGGTGTAGGCGATCAGGTGCGGCACATGGCTGGTGATGGCAAGCACCAGATCATGATGCTCGGGGGTCATGAACTCGACATTGGCCCCGATCCCCCGCCACAGCTCGGCCAGACGGTCGCGGGCGTCCGGATCGGTGTCCGGCAGCGGCGTCAGGATGCACCAGCGGTTGCGGAACAGGGTGGCAAAGCCGGCATCCGGGCCGGAATATTCCGTGCCCGCCACCGGGTGCGCCGGGATGAAGTGCACGCCGGCCGGCAGGAAGGGCTCCATCTGCTTCACGACGGAGGCCTTGACCGAGCCGACATCGGAGACGATGGCGCCGTCCTTCAGCCGGTCGCCGATGGCCTCGGCCACCCGGCCGACGGCGCCCACCGGCACGCAGAGGATGACGAGATCCGCCTCCGCCACCGCCTCCGCGGCGTCGGGATAATAGCTGTGGCCCAATCCCAGCTCGGCCGCGCGCGTGAGCGCGGCGGCATCGGCATCGGCAATCGCCAGATGCCCGACGAGGCGGTTCTCCCGGAAGGCGCGGGCCAGCGACGAGCCGATGAGGCCGATGCCGATGATCGCGATCCGGTCGAAGGAAGACTGGGACATGAGCGGGGCTCGCGGAAGGTCGGGGACTGAAGGAAACCGGACGCTGGCGCCCGACCTCCGCCCCGTCCGCGGCTGGTCATGGGGGAGGCGCGGACGAAACGCAACCCCTTTGACGTCCGGCCCGGGTCCGTGATTCGCCGCGGACCGGGGGCCGAAGCTGGGTCCGCTCTCCCCGCAAGCGGGGGCGGAACGCAAAAACGGGCGACCGGTCGGCCGCCCGCATGGATGGTTTTGAGGCAGATCGGAGCGGCCCCGGGATCAGCCTTCGGCCTTGGCCTTCGGGCCGCCCTTGGCGACGCCGACGAGGGCCGGGCGCAGCACGCGCTCGCCGATGACATAGCCGGACTGCAGCTCCTGCACGACGGTGCCGGACGGCAGCTCGGGGTTCGGCACCTCGAACATGGCCTGATGCAGATGCGG
>JBBSSF010000589.1:0-2597 GCA_038242345.1 Hyphomicrobiales bacterium | reverse complement strand
TCTCCGCCTCGGCGTCGGGGCCAGGATGCAGCGCCGGCGGCCGGAGTCCGTCGTCATCGCATCCGCCGGCCTCGTCATCACCGGCACGTCCGTCGCCGTCGCGACCATCTCAGGATCTGTGCCGCCGGCGCCGGCCGCTGTCGCCGGCATCATCATCACCGGGTCCGGCGATGCCGGCTCCGCCATCACGGGGACCATCCAGTGACGACCCTGACCACGACTGCCGACGGCACCGGCGCATGGGCGCTGCCGTGGCCCTCCGGCCTGACTGCCGGCACGCAATACCAGATGAGCATCACCCAGACCGTCGGTGGCCTCACATCGCCCCCGGCGCTCGTGACCAAGGCGCTCACCGCCGAGGAGGTGGCGGCTGTCGATGGCGCGTGGGCACAGACGGCGGCCTATGGCCTTTCCGGAGCCGCGCAGCAGGCCCGGGTGGCGTCGATCCTGCCGGCCTATGCCGTCACTCCGCCGCTGGCGTCCATCTCTGGCGCGGCCCTTGCCATCGGCCTCCGCCGGCTGACGACCAGTTATTGGGGGCCGATCGTCAGCGTCCGTCGCAGTTCTGACAACACGGTCCAAGATATCTGGTGGGGAGCGGATGGCTGGCTCGACACGGCCGCGCTGCTGACCTTCTGCGGAGCCGGATCCGGCTATGTCACCAAGTGGTGGGACCAGTCGGGCAATGGCCGGCACGTCGTGCAGGCGGCAACCGCCACCCAGCCGCGGATTGTCAATGCTGGCGTCGTCGAGACCGCCCCGAATGGCAAGCCCTGGCTGGTCTTCAGCGGAGCACAGGCGCTGAAGTCTATCACCACCCTGCCGTCCTTCGGGGATACGGACAGCTCGCTGGTGTGCCTGTTCAAAAGCACCAGCGCCTCGCCTCAGCGGGCCATCTGCCATGGCGACACGGCCGCTCCAAGATCGCTCGGTGTCGGAGGTACTGGCACTCAGGCCCGTCTCTGGGCGGGCAACATCTTGCTGGGATCCGTTGCGTCTCTCGCATCTGTCGCGGGGACATATGGCTCTGGGACGGCGACACTCTACATCGGCGGATCCTCCGGAAGCGCCTCGCAGACCTATGCCACGGGCGCGGAATATCTGAGCGTCGGCGAGGATACCTACTATCACGGGTACCTGACCGGCAATATCGCCGAGGCGATTATGTACAGCCGCAAGCTGAGCGCGGCCGAGATCGCGTCCATCCGCGCCGAACACATCACTTCATGGGGGGCGGCATGATCCGCTATCTGATCCTGACCGACGCAGCTGCGGCCGACGCCCGATCGCGCGCCGCCTGGACGCCCGGTCCGGGCGACACCATCACGACCCATATGTGGTCGTGGCGCGTGCATCCGACCGATGGCCGGGCCGCGCTGGAGATCCCGACCGGCTTCGAGGCCGGGTTGGCCGAGGCCGAGCTGGCCGCGCTTGTGGATGCCCTGCCCGAGGATTGGGAGACCACTGACCATGGCTGACGCCATCGACATCTATGCCGGCCGCAGCGCGAGCGACACCGTCTCCGCGGACGACGCCTGGCCGATCACGGCCTCTGACAGCGCGGATCTCGCCTATGTGACCCGCGCGCTCCGGTGCGCCTACAGCGGCACGGCGGGGATCGTCCGGGTGATGACCCGGGCCGGGCAGATCCGCGACATCCCGATCTCGCCCGGCGAGCAATGGGACGTCCGGGTGCTCCGGGTCTATGCCACCGGCACCACGGCCACGGGCCTGTGGGGCCTCCGGTAGAGGCCGGGCGCCCACCCTTCCGCAGCCTCATGGCCCGCTTCGGCGGGCCTTTGCACGTCAGGAGACACTCCATGCAGGTATCTTCCGCCGGCCGCGCCTTCATCGCCCTCAAGGAGGGCAAGCGGCTGTCCGCCTATCAGGATTCCGTCGGCATCTGGACCATCGGCGTCGGCCATACCGCCGCGGCCGGTGCGCCGGCACCGGTCAAGGGCATGACCATCTCGGACGCCGAGTGCGACGCGATCCTGAGCCGGGATCTGGCGGCCTTCGAGGCCGGCGTGGAGGCGGCCGTGACCGTCTCCATCGCCCAGCACGAGTTCGACGCGCTGGTCAGCTTCGCATTCAATGTCGGGCTCGGGGCGCTTCGGGGCTCGACTCTCCTCAAGCGGCTCAATGCCGGTGATCGGGAGGCGGCGGCCAAGCAGTTCTCGGTGTGGGTCAAGGCTGGCGGCAAGACGCTGGCCGGGCTGGTTGCGCGCCGGGCAGACGAGGCGGCGCTGTTCCGGGCCGGGGTCTATGCCGGCGTGTCGGACGCCGCGGCTGTGGTGCTGCCGGTGATCGATGCGGACCGGGTGACGACCACGGGGCTCAACCTGCGGACCGCGCCGGTCAACGGCACCGTGCTGACCGTGCTGCCGGACGACACGCCGCTGGAAACCGTCGGTCTCTGGCGCAAGGTGCGAGCGATCGTGAACAGCGCCGTGGTCGAGGGCTATGTGAGCGACGATTACACCGCTCCCGTCTGAGCAGTCGTCAAGCGATCCTTGACACCTGACAGCCCGCCTTCCCGGCGGGATTTTTTGTGCCCGAAGGAGGGCAGCATGACCACCGACCCGCGCGCGGCCATC
>JBBSSF010000588.1:0-2603 GCA_038242345.1 Hyphomicrobiales bacterium | reverse complement strand
TTCGCTGTTCTTCAGGCGCTAGAGCATTTTCAAGCGAAGTGGATACCGGTTCGCGTGAAGGAAATGCGCAAAATCAAAATACTAGAGCGTTTACCGTGAGCCGAAGCGAACGGAAAATGCTCTAAGGTGCGGTCAGTACTTCGTGCGCCTGGTATCAGCCGGCCCAAGGACCGGGGATCGACGGAAACCGCATGGGCAAGCTCCTGACGGCGCAGACCGAATGCGGCGGCCTGACGTCCGTGGCGGCGATGGCGATCTTCGTGACGCTGGTGCTGGCCACGACGGGCCCGCGGGCTACGACCCCTGGCTGCTCTCTGTCATGGCTGCGGGGGGCGGGCATCGCGCTGGCCAAGGGGGGCTTCATCCCGTGCGGCGCCTATCTGCCGGGGCTCGACCTGCGCAGCCCCTCCGGCCATGTGGCCGGGTCGGTGGCGATCTATGGCGGGCTGGCCGCCCTGGTCTGGACCAGCCGGCCGGGTGCGCTGCGCGTGCTGATCGCCCTCCTGGTGACCGTCACCTGCATCGGCATCGCCGTGTCGCGGGTCTATCTCCACGCCCATTCGGTCTCGGAAGTGATCCCAAAGGTCCTTGAAAAGGATCCTTTGGTATGATCCCGACAAGTCCTCGAACCGGATCCCTGGCGCGCCCGTTCTCAAGCGACGTGGACAGCGGTCCGCGCGAAGGCTGCGGCCTCCCGATCATCCGGAACGCTTTTCCGCGAGCCGAAGCGACCCGCAAATTGCCCCGGTCCGGCGCGGCTCCCCCCGTGCCCCCGCGGGACATTCTCGCGCCCGTGGGGCCGACGGAAAATCCGCGCGCTCCCGGGAAACGGATACCCTCCTGCGTCCCCGGACCGTCAGGCGGGAACCGCGACGAGGCCGCGGTCCGCGATTTCGATGCACGCCGGCGGCGGCCGATCACCCGCATCCAGTGTCAGCCGGGCCGCACAAAGGTCCATCGGCTCGATGAGGACGCCACCGCGTCCCGTCACCAGATCCTCAAGCGCCGACCGGAAGACATCCACGAGCCGCAGTCCCATCGCGTATCTCCTGCCCATCCGGAATTTGCCTGACCTCTCCGAGACTAACCGCACATTTCCGCGGCCCCAAGCGACCCAGGGATGGATTTTTCCGCGCCCACAACCCGTTTTGCCGGCAAATGATACCAGGCGCACGAAGTGCTGACCGCACCGCGCGCCTGAAGAACATCAGATTTCTCATATACCTCAATGGCATGAGAAATCTGAACCGGAATACCGAAGAGTCCTTTTCAAGGATCTTTGGTATGACGCCCGCGGGCTCCCGTCTCCCGCCACCGAAGCACGCCTGACGCGCACCGGACAGGGGAGAGCACGCATCCGGATATAAAGAAAGACCCGGATGCCGCTATTCCGCCGCCATGCGGAAATCCGCCGGTCCCAGCCGCGACAACAGGCGGGCGCGGGTGAAGCGATCGCAGAAGGCGGCTTCGAGGGCGGTGCGGGTGATGGCGGTCATCTCGGCCTCATCCAGGCCATGGATGCGCGCCGCGGCCTCATATTCCGCCCCGATGGTGGTCCAGAAGAAGGGCGGGTCATCGGAGGCGAGCGTCACCGGAACCCCGGCCCGCCGCAGCCGGTCGAACGGATGGGCCTGGCGGTCCGGAAACACGCCGAGCGCCACATTGGAGCCGGGCGAGACCTCCAGCACCACGCCCTCGACGGCCAGCCGGTGCACCAGATCGGCATCCTCCGCCGCGCGCACGCCATGGCCGATGCGCCGGACATGCCAGCCATCGAGCGCCGCGCGCACGCTCTCCGGGCCGATCACCTCGCCGGCATGGGCGGTAAGGCCGAGACCGGCCTCGCGGGCACAGTCGAAGGCCGGGGCGAACTCGGCCACGGTGCCCGCCGCCTCGTCGCCCGCGATGCCGAAGCCGACGACCTCGGGGATCCCCGAGCGCACTGCGGCCTCGGCGGCCCGGCGCACGCTCTCGGCGCCATAATGCCGGACGCCGACGGCCACCAGCCGGCCGACGATCCCGGCTTCCGCCTCGGCATCCCGGATGCCCTGGGCGAGCGCCTCCAGATAGGTGCGCGGCGAAAGGCCGGTGGCGATGCCATGGTCGGGCGAGGCGAACATCTCCACATAGATCACGCCCTCGCGCGCTGCCGCCATCTGATATTCATAGGCGAGCGCGCGATAATCTTCCGGCGTGCGGAAGACGGATGCCGCATGATCGTAGGCAGAGAGGAATTCGGGGAAATTGCGCCAGCGGTATGAACCCGTCTCGTCGAACAGACCGTCGAGACGTATCTGATGCTTTGCCGCAAGCCGGCGAACAAGATCCGGCCGGGCAGTTCCTTCGATATGAACGTGAAGCTCGGCTTTCAATACCATGGAATATTAAGGCACGGGGCCCGATCGCCGTCAAGAGCCTCCCCGGGCGGGCATCCGGGCCCCTTTTCTCCGCCGGGCCCCGATGGCTAGGTTCTGTTGACAAAGGCTCGCATCCAGAGGCGGACTGAGGCGATAAGGACGAAGCCGAGATAGCTGTCGGCGGTCTTGTCGTAACGGGTGGCGAGGCGGCGCCAATTCTTCAACTTGTTGAAACAGCGTTCGATC
>JBBSSF010000587.1:0-2606 GCA_038242345.1 Hyphomicrobiales bacterium | reverse complement strand
GTCATGGATGCGCGGCAGGCGGATCTTGGCGCAGCCTTCCTGGAACAGGTCGCGCAGCCGGGTCTGGCCGGCGGCATCGGGCGCAAAGCCCACGCGCGCCCGGCCGCGGGCGCGCTGGATCGCCGCACTCGGGAGAGGGGACAGGGACGTCACGGGGCGCGGCGCTCCACCCGGCGGGCGAGGCGGAAGGCCCGGTGCTGGAGCCGGGTGCGCCGGCCGCCGAGGAAGGTCCGCACTGCCCGGCGCGAGCGCTTGCCCCGGATCAGGTGCTTTTCCGAGCGCAGCACCGCGTCGAGCATGGCCAGATCATGATCGACGCCGAGCAGATCGCCCAGATGGTCAAGCTGTTCGGTCAGTTCGGACGGACCGATGAGACCGGTCAGCACCGCCTGATGCTTCACCGCCTTGCGCCACTCGTGCAGGTCCCGGTCGCGCCCGGTGCGGTCGGCCTTGCGGCGCGCCTTGCGCACGGCGCGGGCGGCCTTCTCGGTCGCCTTCACGATCGGGGCGGCGGAGAGCGCCAGCCCCTCGGTGATGCTCTCGGCTTCCCGGGCGAGCAGCACCAGGGCGGCGGCGACCTCCTCGGGCGGGATGGTCTCGGCATGGGCGTCCTCGGCGCGCACCACCAGCCGGTCGCGCAGGGCCGCCAGCGGCAGAACGGCCCGGGCGGCGGAGCGGCTGTGGCCGGAGCGGCGCACGGCGCGGGCGGCGAGATCGGCGGCGGTGGCCGCGGCCACATCCGCATCGCGGGCATAGGAGAGCACGTCCTTGGCCGCCCGCAGCTCCTCGATCAGATAGCGATAGCCGTCCCGGTCGATCACCGAGCGCAGCACGCGCAGGAAGGACCGCGCGGACTTGAGACGCCGGCGGGCGCGGTGGACGCGCTCCTCGCGGGAGAGATCCGGGGCGGAGAGGGCCGCGGCGGCGGCGCGGATCTCGGCGGCCGGGCGGCGGGTGAGGAGGGGCGTGGAAGGCGCGGATGCCGGACTGCTTTTCATGGCGGATAGGCTCCCTGATCGATCCGGCGGAGGGGCTTCCCGGCAAGGCGGCCGGAAAGCCCGGGGGTGGAACAGGCGGCCCCGCCCGGGGATCTCCGGGCGGCAGACGGCGGCAGACGCGCCGGACCGCTCATGCCAGGCACATAGATGCTGACCGCACCCACGTGCCTGAAGGGAAGCAGATTTCTCATATTTTCCAAGGTTATGAGAAATCTGTAGCGGGCTGCCAGAGAGTCCTTTTCACGGATCTCTGCTATCAGGCGCGGGGAACGCCGAGGCCCGCGGGGCAGGAGACCCCGGTGCCGCCGAGGCCGCAATAGCCGTCGGGATTCTTGGCCAGATATTGCTGGTGATAATCCTCGGCATAGAAGAAGGGACCGCCGGTGGCGATCTCGGTGGTGATGGGGCGACGGATGCCGGCCGCCTTCAGGGCGGCCGCATAGGCGTCGCGGGCGGCCCTGGCCTCGCCAAGCTGCGCGGGATCCTCGACGAAGATCACTGACCGGTACTGGGTGCCGATGTCGTTGCCCTGGCGCATGCCCTGGGTCGGGTCATGGTTCTCGAAGAACACCGACAGCAGCTGGGCGAAGGTGACCTTCGCCGGATCATAGACCACCCGCACCACTTCGGCATGGCCCGTCATGCCGGTGCAGACTTCCTGATAGGTCGGGTTCGGGGTGAGGCCGCCCTGATAGCCGGCGGCGGTCACGAACACGCCGGGCACCTGCCAGAACTTGCGCTCGGCCCCCCAGAAGCAGCCGAGGCCGAAATCGGCCACGGCCATCCCGTCCGGAAAGGGCTCCATCAGCGGGCGTCCGGAGACGAAATGGCGGTCGGCCGTCGGGATCGGGGCAGGGCGTCCCGGCAGGGCGTCGGCGGCCGTGGGCAGGGCAAGCTTGCGGGACAGAAGATCGGACAGGAACATGGGATTCGCTCTTGGCCTCCCGTTCGAGGAGCCGGGCCGGTGCGTCCGGCCCTTCCCGGATCCCGGAGGTGGGCGCGCGCCGGAGCGGCGACAGATTGTTCCCAATGTAGGGTGCGCGAGGCGTTCCGCACAGGGGGCTGTCTCCCGGCCGGTCGTCGCAGGGGACGATTTGCCGTCTCCGCGCGATTTCGCGCGGCGCGACATCGCAGGAAGTTGAAGCCGGCGCCGCCGGGCGGAATAGTTGGCCGGATCCCGCCCGACGGGTCGCCCCTTTTTCCGGAGATATCGCCCATGCGCTGGACCTCCTCCTTCCGCCTTGCCCGTTCCGGTGGCGCGGGCGTGCTGTTCTCGGCCGCCCTTCTGGCGCTGGCCGGCTGTCAGGCGCCGCCGCAGGTGGGCGGTCCCGGCTTCGAGCAGACCCAGAGCCCCTATCAGGAGACCATGGCCGATCAGGGCGCCTGCAAGAATCCGAAGAATGTGTGGACCGGCCGCATGACCGCGCTGGCCAATGGCCGCGGCAACGGCGGCGCCGGCACCGGCCAGTCGGTGGTCTCGTGCTTTGCCACCCGTCAGGCCTGCCACAGCTGGCTGCTGGCCGCCTCCGGCGCCGCCAGTGGCGTGATCGTCGAGGACCGCTGCACCCTGAACAGCTCCGCCGCCAGCGGCGGCTGAGCGCCTCATTT
>JBBSSF010000586.1:0-2619 GCA_038242345.1 Hyphomicrobiales bacterium | reverse complement strand
GGCCGGTCCGCGGATCCCGGGGAGCCCCGCGTCCATGTGGCCGCGCCCCCGGGATCATCTGCGGAACAGGGGGACTGCGGGCGCCGGCTGGCGGCCGGCGCGTCCCGCCCTGTTTACGCCTCTCCGACCGTCTCGAACAGGGAGGCTTCCATGGCCTCGCGGGCGCTCTTGCCCGCCCAGATGACGAACTGGAAGGCCTGATAGTTCTGCTCGCACGCCTCGATGGCATGGGCCACCAGCGCCTCGATCTGGGCCTCGCCGGGCACGAGCCCGCCGGAGAACAGGAGAACATGGCGGAACATCACCACGCCCTCCTCCGCCCAGAGATCGAAATGCCCCATCCACTGCCGCTCGTTGACGAGGGCGAGCAGCTTCGTCACCTCGGCCCGGCGCATCTCCGGCACCTTGATGTCGAGGGCGACCGCCATGTGCAGCGCCTCGAAGGGATCCATCCACGAGAAGGAGGCGTGATAATCGGCCCAGCGACCACTGGTCGAGATGGTGATCTCGTCCTCTCCCGACCGCTCGAACGACCAGTCGTTCGAGTTGGCGATCTGTTCGACCAGATCGACCGGGTGGGTCGCGCGTTCGGTATCGTCGATATCGATGAGGCTCATGGCCGATCCTCTCGGTTCCAGGGGACCGTGGCGGGACCGCGACCGACCTCACCGGCCGCCAAACGGGGGGCGACGGCCGTGACAGCCGGACGCTCGGATCCCCGACCGGGAGCCGGCCGCCGGAAAAGCCCGGCCGAAACCGACACCGGACGGAGCAGGCAGCAGGCGATCAAGAGCGCTCAACGGTCGCGGTCTCCCTGCCGCGCCTCGGAACCGGAGCGCATCGCCCGAATCTCCGTATGATCCGACTATACAGCCTTCCTTCGGCAGCGCGAGAGAACCTTCGCCATCGCGGCGAATCGCCTCTCATGTGGGCACTGCCTTCAAAAGGCCCAAATGGAAACGGCCGGGGCGCGGAAGGCGCCACCGGCCGTTGCCGAGGGGAGTTCAGGGGGCCGGACCGGACGGCCCGTGCCCTGCCGGGAGCCAGCGCCCGCGGCGATCAGATCGACGGATCGTCCGACGGGACCGGATCGGCCGACTTGCCGTCGACGGCGGCGAGACGGGCTTCCAGTGCCGCGACGCGGGCGGTCAGGGTCTCGACATCGGCCCGGGCGGCAGCGGCCACGGCCCGCAGCACCTCGACCTCCTCGCGGCGGACGAGATCCATGTCGCCGAGGAAGCGTTCCACCTGGGCGCGGACGGCGGTCTCCATCTCCCGGCGCATGCCGCCGGCGACGGAGGCCGCATCGGTGGCGAGCTTGGCGAGATCGTCGATGAGCCGGTTACCCTCACGCATGGCCGTTGTCTTCCTTCGCGAGAAACGGAACCGCCCGCCCCTCTGCGCGGCGGACGGCGGATGGAACACCGGGGCCCGGCGCCCGGAGGCACCGGCCCCCGCGACGGGGATCAGGCGGCGGCCAGCAGGCTCTCGAACAGCGGCCGGCCATCGAGACCGCCATTCAGCGGCTCGATCAGATTTTCCGGATGCGGCATCATGCCGAGCACCCGCCGGTTGGCCGAGAGGATGCCGGCGATGTCGTTCACCGAGCCGTTCGGATTGGTGCCCGCCGCATAGCGGAAGGCGACGCGGTCCTCGGCGGACAGCGCCGTCAGCGTCTCCGGATCGGCGGAATAGTTGCCGTCGCCATGGGCCACCGGGCAGCGGATCACCTCGCCGGCGGTATAGCCCGCGGTGAAGGGCGACTTGCTGGTCGCCACTTCGAGCTTCACCTCGCGGCAGACGAAGCGCAGGCCGGCATTGCGCATCAGCGCGCCGGGCAGCAGCCCCGCTTCCGTCAGGATCTGGAAGCCGTTGCAGACGCCGAGCACGAAACCGCCGCGCGCCGCATGGGCCCGCACCGCGTCCATGATCGGGGCCCGGGCCGCGATCGCGCCGGAGCGCAGATAATCGCCATAGGAAAAGCCGCCCGGCAGGATCACCAGATCCAGGCCCGCCGGCAGCTCCTTCTCCGCGTGCCAGAGGACCGCCGGCCGCGTGCCGGAGATCTTCTCCACCGCCGCGATCATGTCGCGGTCGCGGTTGGAGCCGGGGAAGACGATGATGGCCGTGTTCATCCGAGGATCTCGACCGAATATTTCTCGATCACGGTGTTGGCGAGGAGCTTCTCGCACATGTCCTTGAGCCGGGTCTCGGCCGAGGCGCGGTCGGCGCCGTCGAGCTCCAGATCGAACACGCGGCCGGCGCGCACCGAGCCCACCTCGGGGAAGCCGAGGGTGTGCAGCGCCCCCTCGATCGCCTTGCCCTGAGGATCGAGCACGCCGGTCTTCAACGTGACGGTGACACGCGCCTTCATGGTTGGATCGTCCCCGAAACCGTGCCCGGCTGGTCCTTCGGACCGGAGACGGGCGCCGGACCGGCCCGTTTCCGGAAATGGCCCGCGCCCGTTTCCGGACCGCCGCGGGCAACGCAGTCTTTCCCCGGCCGCGGCCGGTGTCAGTTCGGCACCCGGCCGGTCAGCGCCCGCTCCAGATTGGCCCGGGCGAGATCCTTCTTTTCCGAGAAGGAAATCACGAACCACATGGAGCGCTCGGCACTGGC
>JBBSSF010000585.1:0-2642 GCA_038242345.1 Hyphomicrobiales bacterium | reverse complement strand
GAAGGTTTCGCGAAAATGGCCGCCCTCGGGATGGGGCGTCAGGTCAAGGAGACGAATCACCGTCTCGGCGGAAAGAGGGCCGTCGGTCATCGGGTCGGCTTCTCCGGATCGGCCGGACCGGCTCCGTCAGCGGAACCTGTCCTTGGCCTGACGCACATGGGCGAAGACGGCGGCGGGCGAGCGGTCGTCAAGGTCGAGGCCGTCGACGAAGTCCGCCACGTCGCAGCGCAGGAACGGGTTGGTGGCCTTTTCCAGACCCATGCGGCTGGGCACGGTGGCAAGCCCCGCCTGCCGCGCCTCCGCCACCTCCCGGGCCCGGATCGTCAGGGCATGATTGTCCGGATCGATGGCGCAGGCGAAGTGAGCGTTGGAGAGGGTGTATTCGTGGCCGCAATAGATCGCGGTGTCGTCGCTGGCGAGGGTGCGCAGCCGCGCGAGCGAGGCCCACATCTGCTCGGGCGTGCCCTCGAACAGCCGCCCGCAGCCGAGCGCGAACAGGGTGTCGCCGACGAACATCAGGTCCGGCTCGGGCAGATGATAGGCGACATGGCCGAGGGTGTGGCCGGGGGTGGCGATCACGTGGACCGGGGTGCCGCCGATGGAGAGGACCTCCCCGTCGCGGACCGAGCGGTCGAGGGTGCCGATCTTCACCGCTTCCCGGGCGGGCCCGATGACGAGCGGACGGAAGCGCGTCTTGAGGGCGGGAATGCCCTGGACATGATCGGGGTGGTGATGGGTGACGAGGATGTGGGTGAGTTTCCAGCCGGCCTCGTCAAGGGCCGCCGCGATCGGCACCGGATCGGGGGCATCCACCAGGACCGTCTCGCCCGTCTCCGGAAAATGCAGCAGCGGCGCATAATTGTCGGAGAGCGCGGGAACGAGGCGGATCTCGAAGGACGGCATGGCACGGGCCCCTTTCAGGCAGGGCGAACGGAAATGACGATTTCCTCCCTAGCATCCGGGCGCAACCGAGACCAGTCGCCGGGCCGGCATAGCCGGCAAACACCCGTGCCGTGCACGCTTTCAAACGCACCCCGCCCCCGAGAAGCCCCCGGGGCGCCGCGCCCGTGCCCACTTCAGAGGCCGGCCGGACGGCGGCTCCGGACGGGACTCCGGTTCAGGACCCCAATCTTCAGAAATGATCGAAGCGGCCGCGGGCGAGCGCGGGACCGTGGAGCACGGTCACGCCGGACCCGGCATCGCCGGCCGGGCCGATGCGGCCGATCTCCGTCAGCGCCATGCCCGCCGCAGAAATGGCCGCGCGGAAGCCGTCCTCCGCCTCGGGGGGCACGGCCACCAGCAGCTCATAATCATCCCCGCCGGCCAGAATGGCGGCCAGCGCCGACGGGTCGGCCGCCAGCACGGCCCGCGCCGCCGGTGACAGCGGCACGGCGGCCGCATCGATCTCCGCCGACACGCCGGACGCCCGGCACATCCGCTCCAGATCGCCCACCAGACCGTCGGAAATGTCCATGGCGGCATGGGCGAAGCCGCGCACGGCCGCAGCGGCCGCAGTGCGCGGGCGGGGCAGCAGATAGCGGTCGGCGAGGAAGGCGGCCGCATCGGCATCGAGCCGCCAGCCGGCGGCCCGGGCCGGATCGGTGCGCAGGATCAGCCCCAGCGCGGCATCGCCGATGCTGCCGGTGACGAACAGCCGGTCGCCGGCGCGCGCGCCCCGGCGCCGCACGGCCCGGCCGGCCGGCACCTGCCCGACGGCGGTGATGGACAGCTGCAGCCGGTCGGGGGAGCGGATGGTGTCGCCGCCGAGGAGCGAGAGGCCGTAGGTCGCCTGATCGGCGGCAAGCCCGGCAGCGAAGGCCGCGAGCCAGTCGACGCGCCAGTCGGCCGGCAGGGACAGCACCATCAGATAGCCGACGGGATCGGCCCCCTTGGCGGCGAGATCGGACAGGTTCACCCGCAGCGCCTTGGCGGCGATCGCCGCCGGCGGATCATCGGGAAAGAAATGGATGCCGGCCGCCAGGGCATCGACCGTCAGCACCAGCTCCATGCCCGCGGGCGCGGCCAGGGTGGCGGCATCATCGGTCAGCCGGTCGGCCCCGGGATGAACGGCCAGCGGCGCCAGGACGCGCGCGATCAGGCCGTCCTCGTCGGGGCGCTCCGGCGCCGGGCTCACGCCGCGGGCCCCGGGCGGCGCGCGATGGCCGAGGCCGTGAACTCGTCGGCCCGCACCTCATGGGCGATGCGGTCGAGCACGCCGTTGACGAGACGCGGCTCGTCCTCGACGAAGAAGGCCTTGGTGATTTCGAGATATTCGTTGATGACCACCTTGGCCGGCACGTCGCGGCGACGCAGCAGCTCGTAGGTGCCGGCGCGCAGGATGGCCCGCAGCGTCGTGTCGATGCGGCGCAGCGGCCAGTCGGACACGAGGGCCGTGTGGACCATGGGGTCGATGCGGCGCTGGTCGGCGAGCACGCCCACCACCACATCCCGGAACCAGCTCGTGTCGGCCGCGCGATAGACATCGCCATCGGGTTCGTCCACGGCGACACCCTGACGCTCGTTGAGGCGCAGCGCGGCGGGGAGTGTGCCGACCGTCTGCCCCATGTGGATCTCGTAGCCGGTTGCGGGCAAGCCACGCGCCCTGGCGAGCAACCCGTGATCGGCGCTGACGGTGCCGCTCG
>JBBSSF010000584.1:0-2647 GCA_038242345.1 Hyphomicrobiales bacterium | reverse complement strand
TCCCGGACCCTTTCGTCTTTCCTTCAAAACAGGGGGGAGGTCCGGAGGCCCACGGGCCTCCGGGCGGGTACGGGCGGCAGCCCGTCAATCATTCGCAAGGAACGGTTGCGCCCGCACGCTGTTCCAGCAGCATCGCCAGCAGCGTGGTGAGGAAGGCGGCGAGGGCCAGACCGGCGCCGAGCCAGGGCAGGCTGCCATAGGAGACGCCGGCGGTGATGGCGACGCCGCCCGCCCAGGCGCCGATGGCGTTGCCGAGATTGAAGGCGCCCTGATTGAGGCTGGAGGCGAGGTTGGGTGCGCCGCGGGCCTCGGCCACCACCCGGAGCTGGAGCGGCGAGACCAGCGCGAAGGCGGCCACCCCCCACAGCACGATGGTGATGAGCGCCGGAATGAAGGCGACGGCCGTCAGGTTGAAGACGAGCTGGAGCACGATGATCGCCGCGAGGATGGCGAGCATGGCCGGCATCAGTTTCCAGTCGGCGAACTTGGCGCCGGCGAAGTTGCCGGCGGTCAGCCCGACACCGAACAGCAGCAGCACCCCGGTGACGCCATGGGCGGAGACGCCGGTTACGTCGGTGAGGATCGGCGCGATATAGGTGAAGACCGAGAACAGGCTCGCCGACGCCAGCACCGAAATCAGCATGGCCAGGATGACCTGCGGACGCCTGAGCACGCCGAACTCGGTCAGCATGTTGCCTTCCGCCCGGCCAAGGGTGCGCGGCAGCCAGGCGATGAGGGCGAGTGCGGCGACAATGCCGATGGCGACCACCGCCCAGAAGGTGGAGCGCCAGCCGAAGGCCTGCCCCAGTGCGGTGCCGAAGGGAACGCCCAGCACATTGGCGAGCGTCAGCCCGGCGAACATCATGGCGATGGCCTGCGCCTTCCTGCCTGGCGGGGAGAGATCGGCCGCCACCACCGCGCCGACGCCGAAGAAGGCGCCATGGCAGAAGGCGGTAATGATGCGGGCGACCATCAGCGGCCAGTAGGAGGGGGCAATGGCGCAGAGCAGGTTGCCGAGGATGAAGATGCCCATCAGCGACAGGAGCGCCACATGGCGTTTCAGCCGCGCCGTGGCGATGGCCACGATGGGCGCGCCGATGGTGACGCCGATGGCATAGCCGGAGACGAGAAGACCCGCCTGCGGAATGGTGACATGAAGATCCGCCGCCACATCGGGCAGCAGACCCATGATGACGAATTCGGTGGTGCCGATGCCGAAGGCGGCAGCCGACAGGGCATAGAGGGGCAGACGCATCGGGCGGACCCTGGGCACGGAACGCGCGGAACGCCCCCCGGGGGCAAGGGGGAGCGGATTCCGAAGGCGGAAGGGGGAGCGGAGGCAGGGACCCACCGGCGCCCCGGGCCGGAGGAAGAAGGCGGGGGCGCCGGTGCGTCAGGGAGGATTTCAAACTCCGCGCTGCGGACCGCGGCAATCTGCATCGATACAGTCGCAAGACAGCAAAAATATGACGACACGTGGTGCGCTGCCGCAAGAGGGGGAAATGGACAAAAGCGGATAAAGGAGCCGCCCGCTTTCGTCCGGCCAGGGGAAATCCGGTGATCCGGGGGGCGGACGGCTTGGAGAGCCGCCGGCACCTGCCGCTATCGCGAACAGAATGGATGTCTCGGCATGTGGCCGTAGTGATTATACACTTCAAGGAGGACTGTCCGGCCAAGGCGTGCACGTTTAATTGCGGTATGGCAAAATGAAATCGCCTTCCATAAGAATTTAATTTCATATCTGATATATATAAGATAAGTTAAGTGCATTATATGCAAATCGGGAGATCGAAGTTAATTTTTATTTTCTTGTTGAGCATAAAATCATCGATGCAGCCCGTATCGGGCGGATAATTATTTTTTCAGAATGCTTGGCGCCCTGGAATATTTTGGTTGCACTATGCATGGTGCAATGTTAACGTTCTATCCTTAAGCTGATAGGGCATGTAGTAATATTTATGTATTTGATATTGTGGATCAGGGCAAAATGAGTTTTTTATTGTGGAACG
Organism: Hyphomicrobiales bacterium; assembly: GCA_038242345.1. Classification (GTDB taxonomy): domain Bacteria; phylum Pseudomonadota; class Alphaproteobacteria; order Rhizobiales; family Segnochrobactraceae; genus JBBSSF01. The sequence continues at coordinate 638 of JBBSSF010000584.1, read as the reverse complement.
AAGGTCGCGTGCGTGTAGTAATTTGGGTTATAATCGCAGCTTTTGTGTCTGCTCATTTCGGAATTGTCTTGCAAAAAAATGCAAATATATTTCTTGATACTCAGGAATACGTATCCCTTTTGAGCAAGAAGCCCTTCCAGACTCGGGTGTTGATGGCGCCCGTGCTCGGATGGCTCACGGACACAATCTCGATTCAGTCGCTTCAACGCTTTGCAAGCAGGATCCCCAGTTATCTCTCCAGCTCCGAGGCGATGGCATATTGGGTCATCGATTCCGTGTCTTTCTTTGTCGCGGTTCTTTCATTTTCCAGGCTCGCAAATTTTCTGTTTCCGAAGCAGCTTGGTATCCAAAGAATGGCTGTATTATTTTTTGTATCATCTGTATATTTTGTGTTTTGTCTTAATCCGAACCTGTCATTTATTCTTCCATATGACGTTCCGGCGCTCGCTTTCACGTCAGTTTGCCTTCTGCTTTTTGTCGAGCGTCGCTGGCTACTACTGGTTCCGGTCTATACTTTGGCAACCCTGAATCGGGAAACGATAATGTTCGTTCCGGTGCTGGTGTTTTTGGACTGGCTAAATAATAGATCTGATGTGCACAAGCTGATCTTGTTTGTGGTTCTCTCTGCCATATGGGTC
>JBBSSF010000583.1:0-2664 GCA_038242345.1 Hyphomicrobiales bacterium | reverse complement strand
GATTTCGTCGCCGCGTGGGTGAAGGTCATGAACGCCGACCGCTACGATCTGGCGGCGTGATACCAGGCGCACGACGTGCTGACCGCACCTTAGCGCCTGAAGGACAGCAGTTTTCTCATATGCCCCAAGGACATGAGAAAACTGCATCAGAATACCAAAGAGTCCTCTTCGAGGATCTTTGGTATGATCCGGCCAGCCTCCCCGCCCCGGCGGGGAGGCCACCTCCGGCCGGCTGGCCGGGGAGACATGAAAAAACGGGGCGGCGCCCTGCGGCACCGCCCCGTTTTCGTGTCTCGGATTCCGTGAGGGTCCGCTGGTTCAGTGCGCCGTGCCGGAGGCGGGGGCCAAGCTCACGGCCGACACCGGCAGGGAAACCGGCGCGACATCCTCGGCCTTTTCCAGCTCGCGGGTCACCGCGCGCAGCGACTGCACCAGAAGGATGAAGTCATTGCGCGCCCGCTCCTCGTTCTGGTTGATGCGGGTCAGCTCGTAGTTGATGTCCATGTGGGCGGCGATCCGCGCACCCCCTTCCGGCATCGCGTCGATCCGGTTGCGGATGGCCGCAATCGAGCGGATCTTCTGCGCGGTGTCGCGATAGAGCGGCAGCAGACGGTCGAGACCGGTCTGGATCTTCTCCAGCTCGCTGCGGATCGCGCGGTTTTCCGACCGCGCGTTGTTGAGCGCCTTCTGCAGGGCGCTGCGGATCTTGGTGATCCGGCCGGCCGCCTTCTCGATGTCGAGGCTGCGGTAGCGCTTGTCGTCCTCTTCCCGGCTGGTCAGGTAGAAGGAGACGAACAGGGTCTGCAGGTTGTTGTCGATGGAGCGGATGTTCTCGCGCAGCTTGACCAGCGCGGATTCCTCCACGAGTTCGCCTGTGGCCGTCGCGCTGGCCACCATCGCCGCCTTCGGCTTCACGCCGGCGGCCTTGCGGATGGTGCGGGCGAGCGTGCTGGTGACATACCAGGCCGATACCAGCGTGAGCAGGCCGGCACCGACGATGGCGGCAATCGTCAGCCACCCGCGGGCGCAGGCAGCAAGGCTTTCGCCGCCGGCGAGGTTGCACCAGCTGGGGGGCGGGTTCGCCATCACCCCGAGCAGGCAACCGCCGGCGAAGGCGAGGAGGATCACGAGCCAGCCGCTGTTCCGGGCGGGGCTCCAGACCCGCCGCGCGGTCTGTTGCGCTCCTTGGCCCGCCTTGTCGTTCGGTTGGCTCATTGCGGCAGCTCCTTGGATCATTCCTGGCGTCGTCGATTGGATGCGTCGTCGATTGGCTGTCCCGATCCCTGTCGCATGCCTGCAGCCGCACACAGCGACGGGCCCGGGCGAAGCGGTCCGTCGGACCGATCCGGACCTTGGCAGACATAGCATACTGCCGCGCCCAGGGGGATTGTTGCTGCAGGCGAAGACGATTGGTCGCCCGCACCGGCAGGAGGGAGGCGGACACGCCGACGGGGGCGGCCACCCCACCCCCTCTGGCGCCGTGTCCGGACTGCCCGGCGGCCTCGGGACTGCCGTCGCGCGCCCGCGGCCTCGTCTGAAAGGCAGACGAACGGCATGATTGCAAGCCGGGCGCCGGATGGCTACCCGCGAGCGAAAAATAACTGGTCCCGGTGGGTGAGTGTCTCTTCGGAAGGAGAGGACCGGCGGGGGCCTGCCCGGCCCGGGGAGCGGCCCGCCGTCTCCCCGGCGAGCGTGATGCGTCGACGGGTCGCGGCGCTGGCGGGCCCCGGGCAGGCGGTGGCCGGGAGCAGCCGGGCCTCCGTCCGCGGCCGCCTCAGTTCAGGGTCAGGAGCCCGTCCACCCGGCGCCATTCGGCCGGCTGGATGAGGTGGGAGTGGGCGACCTCGATGGTGTGCAGCAGGCCTTCGATCTCGCGGCGCCAGAAATCGAGGAAGCGTTTCAGCTCGGGAAAGCGGGGGGCCAGATCATAGTCCTGCCAGACATAGGTCTGCAGAATCGCCGGATGATCGGGAAGCCGGTAGAGAATGCGGGCCGTGGTCAGCCCGTAGCCTTCCAGCTGCATCCGGAACTGGTCGTCCGCCTTGCGATCGAGCATGAAGCACCTCCGTCAAAAGGAAACCCCGAACTCCGCCCCCGGACTTTTCGGCCGGGAGAGACGCTTTCCGCTGGACATCGGCGGAAAGCTCAGGCAAAGAGTGCGCCGTCTTTCTAAATAAATCAATAAAAATCAATATGTTAGCAGCAACAGGACAGGAGTGCTGCCAGATCCGTGCGGGGATGGCGGAGATCCTTGAAAAGGACGTGTGGGTAGTGCGATGCGGATTTCCCCTGCTGTTCGAGCATGTGGGAAATCCGCTGGTCTTCAGGCGCATGGTGCGGTCGGCACGTCGTGCGCCTGGCAGGAGACCGGTCCGGGGTCTCCTCAGGCCGGCTCCGGCGGGCGCAGGCTGGCGCGCGCGGCCATCCTCACCTCGGTGGTGAGGACGGCCAGACGGTCGGCGACCAGCCGGCTCACCTGCCAGAACAGGGGGATGTCCCGGGGGGTGCCGGGGATGAGCTCCACCAGCCGTCCGCGCGCGAGGTGATCGGCCACCAGGGGCGCCGGGTTCATGCCCCAGCCCATGCCCGACAGGCTGGCGGCGACGAAGGAGTGGCTGGAGGGCAGCCAGTGGGTGGCAAGCGCGATCTCGGTGCCGGTGACGG
>JBBSSF010000582.1:0-2666 GCA_038242345.1 Hyphomicrobiales bacterium | reverse complement strand
GAGAGGGCGGCGGCTTCCAGCCGCAGGTCCATCTCGAAGGTGACCGAGCGGGCCAGGGTGTCGACCACGGCCACCGGGCGCAGGCGCCGGGCCGGCGGCACCACGGCCTCGATCAGCCGGGCGGCGATGTAGAAGCTCTCCACATCCCGGGCGAAGGCGCGGGTGACGCCGGGGCGCAGCACCTTGACGGCGACCTTGCGCGTGGTGCCATCGGCATCGCGCACGATCGCCGGATGCACCTGGGCGATGGAGGCGGCGGCGACTGCCGGTCCGAATTCCACGAACAGGCTGTCGATGGACTGGCCGAGGCCGGCTTCCACCGCGGCGCGGGCCTCCGCATCGGGCACTGGCGGCACCCGGTCCTGAAGTTTGGAGAACTCGGCCGCCGCTTCCTGGCCGACCACATCGGCGCGGGTGGCGAGGAACTGGCCCAGCTTCACATAGGAGGGACCGAGCCGGTTGCAGGCTTCCGTCAGGCGCTGGGCGGCATCGGTGCGGGCAACCCCGCGCCGCTCCACCAGCCGGGCGATCCTGAGGCCGAAGGCGACCATCGGCGGGGGATCGGGCAGGGCGGCAATGGAGAACACGCCCTCGCGCGCCAGCACGAAACCGGCATGGGCAAGGCGGAGAAGCGGGAGGATGCGGGCCATCGTCAGATCCGCACGCCGCTGTGGATCGCGGCGATGCCGCCGGACAGCAGCGTGTATTTCACCTGCTGGAAGCCGGCCTCGCGGATTTCCGCGGCAAAGCGCTCGGCATTCGGGAAGGTGCGGATCGATTCCACCAGATAGCGGTAGGGCTCGGCGTCGCCCGCCACCAGATGGCCGATGCGCGGGATCAGGTGGAAGGAGAAGAAGTCGTAGATGCGGTCGAGGCCGGGCACGTCGACGGTGGAGAATTCCAGGCACAGGAAGCGGCAGCCGGGCTTCAGTACCCGGTAGGCCTCCTTCAGCGCCAGCGCCCGGCGCGGCACGTTGCGGATGCCGAAGGCGATCGTGTAGGCCTCGAAGGAGCGGTCCGGCAGCGGCAGGCACTCGGCATTGCCGCGCACGAAGTCGATGTCGCGGGCAAGGCCGGCCTTCTCGGCCCGGCGCTTGCCGACGGAGAGCATCTCGCCATTGATGTCGAGCACGGTGGCGTGCACATGGTCGCGGGAGCGGCGCACGATCTGGGTGGCGATGTCGCCGGTGCCGCCGGCCACGTCCAGGGTGTTCCAGCGGATGCGGCCGGTCTTGGGCGGGTTGACCGCCGTCACGAAGGCATCCTTCCACACCCGGTGCATGCCGCCGGACATCAGGTCGTTCATGATGTCGTAGCGTTCGGCCACCCGGTCGAAGACGGAATCGACCATGGCCTGCTTGGCGACGAGCGGCACCGAACGGAACCCGTAAGGGGCTTCGGCGGTCGCTTCTTGGTCCATGCGGGGTTCGGTCCCGGCGGGAGTGTCGACCATCGGCGCGCATTCCTTCACAAACAGGCCGGCCCTATATACTCCGACATCGCCGAATTCCCATCCCCCCTTTCGGCATTCGGGCGCGGCATCGGGTCGGAGCCGGACGGCGCCACAATCTCAGGAGCGTCGACAGCCATGCCGGAACTGCCCGAGGTGGAAACCGTGCGCCGGGGTCTCGCCCCCGTCTTCGAGGGCGCCGAGGTGCGCAGCCTCGACCTGCGCCGTCCGGACCTGCGCTTTCCCTTCCCCCGGGATTTCGCCGCCCGTCTGGTCGGCAGCCGGGTGACGGCCCTCGGCCGGCGGGCGAAATATCTGCTGGCCGATACCGACCGCGGCGACGTGCTCGTCATGCATCTGGGCATGTCCGGCTCCTTCCGGGTGGAGGAGCAGGTGCCCGGCGCCTTCCACATCCCGCGCGGCAAGAACCCGGCGCACGATCATGTGGTGTTCACGCTCGCCGGGCCGGCGGGCGCGGCGCGGGTGATCTACAATGATCCGCGCCGCTTCGGCTTCATGCTGCTGGTGCCGCGGGCGGAGCTGGAGAGCCATCCGCTCTTTGCCCGCATGGGGGTGGAGCCCCTGGGCAACGCGCTCGACGGCGCCCTGATCGCGCGGCTGTTTGCCGGCGCACGCACGCCGCTGAAGGCGGCGCTGCTCGACCAGCACCGCATCGCCGGGCTCGGCAACATCTATGTCTGCGAGGCGCTGTGGCGGGCGAAGCTGTCGCCGGCGCGGGCTGCGGGCGATCTCGCCCGCGCCGATGGCCGCCCGGTCGCGGCGGCGGGCCGGCTGGCGGAGGCGATCCGGCAGGTGCTGGCCGAGGCGATCGCCGCCGGCGGCTCGACGCTTCGGGATCACACCCGCACCGACGGGTCCCTCGGCTATTTCCAGCACCGGTTCGCGGTCTATGACCGGGCGGGCGAACCCTGTCCGCGGCCGGCCTGTTCCGGGGTGATCGGGCGGACCGTCCAGTCGGGACGGTCCACCTTCTTCTGTCCGGTGTGCCAGAAGTGATACCCGGCGCGTGAGTGCCGACCGCACCCGCGCGCCTGAAGATCAGCGGATTTCCCCCATGCCCCGGGGACATGATACCAAAGGTCCTTGAAAAGGATCCTTTGGTATTCCGATGCGGACTTCTCATGCCATTGGTGCATATGAGAAATCCGCTATCCTTCAGGCGCGCGGTGCGGTCAGCACTTCGTGCGCCTGGTAT
>JBBSSF010000581.1:0-2678 GCA_038242345.1 Hyphomicrobiales bacterium | reverse complement strand
TGAAGGCCATGTGCGGCTCGATCAGGACCGAGCTGCCGCCGTTCAGCGCGAAGCGGCAACTGGCCTCGCCGGCGACCGGGCGCTGGCGATCGCGGATGCGTCGCCGGCGACAGCGGAGGCACGTCAGCGGCTGGCGCTCGAACAGCACATTGCCGCCCTGCGCAAGGGATTGCCGGGGCTGGATGGGGCGGAGCGCGAGCGGGCGACCTCGGCGCTGGAAGGCAATGTCCGGGCGCTGGAGGCACTCAACGGCAAGCAGCGCACCCAGAACGATCTCGCCCGGCTGGATCGCCAGATTGCCAGCGAGCGCAACCCGGAGCGGGTGAAGCAGCTCACGATCGAGCGCGAAACCCTCCGGATCAATCAGCAAAATATCGATGACGGCGAGGCTGCGCGCCAGATTGCGGCCGCCCGGGACAAGGCGTCGGCTGATGCGGCCGCGAAGATCCGCGACAACACCCAGGCGCTGCGGGATCAGGCGGCAAGCACGATCGCGGCGACGGATCAGGAGCGCGCGGCGATCGGCCGGTCAGCGGCGGAAGTCGCCAGCGCCCAGATGCAGACGACGCTGCTCGCTGCTGCCAAGGAGAAGGCGGGCGCGGCATCCGCTATCAGCGCCGGCGATCTGGCGCTCATCCGGGATTATGCCAAGGCCGCGGAAGACGCCGCCGAAGCTCTTTCTTCCTTGCGGCTCCGGGATGACATCAGCTTTGCGTCGGCCCAGCTGCGGCGGGATGATGTCGAGCGGGAGGTGCAGGCACGGCTGAAAGCGGCGGGCGTGGATCCGACATCGGCGCAAGGCAAGCTCGACGCGGAAACCGTGCGCGCCCAGGTCATGCGGGAGCGCGCTGACACCGCCCGTCGCACGTCGCCTGCCAACGCGGATGCCGAAGCTCGCCGGACCCTTGAAGGCCAGTTGAAGGCTCTTCAGGCGGATCTCCCCGGCCAGACCGGGGCGGCCCGGGGCGAGACGGAAGCGGCGATCCAGGCGACGACGCGAGCCCTGCGCGGGCTGGAGACCCAGCAAGCGCGCAATGCCGAGCTCGATCGGCTGGACCTCGCCATCCAGACGGAGAAGGATCCCCGTCGTCGCGCAGAGCTCCAGACCCGGCGGGACGAGCTGGCACTCGGCGCGCAGGCGCTGTCCGACGCGAAACTTGCGGAGGAAGTGGAGGCTGCCCGGCGGCGGAATAACGGCCAGGCGTCGGCCGAGCTGGCGGAGATCTCGCGTGCCCGGGCGACGGCCGCGGCCGACGAGGTTGCCGCGGCCGAGCGCGAGACGGCGGCGATTGGCCAGACGGCCGGCGAGATTGCGCGGGCGGAAGCCGCGACGCGGATGCTGGCCGATGCCAAGGCGCGGGCCGGCAGCTACGAGGCGATCAAGCCCGAGGACCGTGCCGAGATCGAGCGCTATGCCGACGCGATCGGCAAGGCGGCAGACCGGCAGGCGGCGGCGCGGCTCGGGTCGGACCTCGCCTTTGAACGCGCGCAGCTCGACCGGAGCCCGACGGAACAGCGGGTGGCCGAGACCCTGCGCTCGGCCCGCATCGACCCGGCCTCGGCCGAGGGGCAGCAGGCTGCCGCCCAGGTGCGCGAGATCGAAGGGATCAAGGCGCAGCGGGAGGCGATGACCGACCTCCGGGACACGCTGTCGGGCTATCTCGACGACGTGCGCGAGAGCGGTGACCTCTGGGGGACAGCGGCAGACGCGGCCGAGGATGCCCTGGGCCGTATCGCCAAATCCCTTCAGGATGAAGTGCTTGGCGCGATGCTCGGCCTCCCCTCCCAGGGTGGCATCGGGGCCAGCATCCTCGGGCGCCTCGGGCTGGCCACCGGTGTGCCCGGCACGGCCTCGACGCTGGCTGCTACCCCGGCGGCGGGCGCCCCTGCCTCCCTGACCCCGGCCACTTCCGTGGCCGCTGCCGGCCATCCGGCGGCGGTGATGCAGTGGGCGCCGACCGTCAACGCCGAGGCGGCGCGGGCCGGTGTCGATCCGGCGCTGGCGCTGGCGGTGCTCCGGGCCGAAAGCAGCGGCAATCCGAATGCCCGATCTGGCGCGGGGGCCATCGGCCTCATGCAGCTGATGCCCGGGACCGCGGCCGATCTGGGGGTGAACCCGGCCGACCCTGCCCAGAACATCCAGGGGGGCATTGCCTATCTGGCGCAGCTCCAGGCGCGCTATCCGGGCGACCGGCGGCGGCAGCTCGCCGCCTACAACTGGGGCATGGGTCGCGTCGACACCTGGTCCGGCGACATGGGTGCGCTACCGGCCGAAACGCGCGGCTATATCGGTCGCGTCGAGGGCTACATGGGTGTCGGCAATGCCGGCCCGGCTGCGGACGCCGTGGAGCGTCTGGCGACCTCTGCCGATACCGCGGCCGCATCGACGGGGCAGCTGGCCAGTGGCTTCACGGGCCTTGGACAGGCGACGCAGGGCCTGTTCGCCAATCTCGGAGCCGGACTGGACCGGCTGCTCGGCGGCAATCTCGGGGGCGTCGCGAGCTGGTTCACGGGCCTGTTCTCGGCCGGCAGTGCAGCTGCCACCACGACGGCTGCGGCATCCGTCGCCATGCCGGTGATGGGGGCCATCTATTCGGCCGGCGGCTATACCGGACCGGGCGGCGTCCACGAACCCGCGGGCATCGTGCACCGTGGCGAGGTGGTCTGGTCTCAGGCGG
>JBBSSF010000580.1:0-2681 GCA_038242345.1 Hyphomicrobiales bacterium | reverse complement strand
GCAGGACGCCGCCCTGACCGTCACCGACGACATGGCCGTGACGACGCCGGCCACCGACACCGCCCCCCCGCCCCGGGCGGGCGCCCGCGCCCGCATCGACCGGAAATTCGCGGCCGCCGATCTGGCGGGCTTTGCCGTGCTTGCCGGTCTGGAAGCGGCGGACTTCAGCTTCCTGCCGGAACCGCTGGTCGGCTCGCTGTTCTCCCAGCTCGTCGGCACCCGCCTGCCGGGCAGGGGCACGCTCTACATGAAGCAGCAGCTGGAATTCGTCCTCGCCTCGCCGCTCTATCATCCGCTGACGGCGGCGGTCGAGCTGGCCACCCTGGATGCCGCCCACAATCAGGCGACCCTGCGCACCCTCGCCACCCTGGCGGATGCCACCATCCTCGCCGATGGCCGGGCGCTGGTCTCGACGGGCCCGGCAAAGGCCTGATGCCAAAGATCCTAGAACAGGACTCGTTGGCATTCCGGTGCAGATTTCTCATACATTTGAAGTATATGAGAAATCCGCTGTTCTTCAGGCTCATGGTGCGGTCGGCACTTGCGTGCCTGGTCTGACAGGTCCCGCCCGCGCGGCTCCGGGATCCGGCCGGCACCGCGCGGAGCGGCCTTGAACGTCAGGGCGTGATCGCCACCTTCAGCACGCCGTCGCGCTGGTGGCCGAAGAGATCATAGGCCGCCTCGATATCCTCCAGCCGGAAGCGATGGGTCACCAGCGGGCGCAGGTCCGCCCGGCCCGACGCCACCACCGAAAGAAGCCGCCGCATCCGCTCCTTGCCGCCCGGGCACAGGGTGGTGACGATCCGGTTGTCGCCGAGGCCGGCGCGGAAGGCGTCAAGCGGGATGGTGAGGTCGCTGGAATAGACGCCGAGGCTCGACAGGGTGCCGCCCGGCCGCAGCACCCTGAGGGCGGAAGCGAAGGTCGCCTGGGTGCCCAGCGCCTCGATGGCCACATCGACGCCGCGGCCGTCGGTCAGCGCCATGATCTGTTCCACCGGGTCTCCGGCCCGGAAGTCGACGATCTGGTCGGCGCCGAGCTTGCGGGCAACCGCGATGCGGGCCGGAACCGTGTCGACGCCGATGATGGTGGTCGCCCCCATCAGCCGGGCGCCGGCCACCGCGCAGAGCCCGATGGGGCCGAGGGCAAACACGGCCACGGTGTCGCCGATCTTCACCCCGCCGCTTTCGGCGCCGGAAAAGCCCGTCGACATGATGTCCGGGCACATCAGCACGTCCTCGTCGCCGAGCGCGTCGGGAACCGGGCTCAGATTCACCATGGCGTCCGGCACCCGCACATATTCGGCCTGGGCACCGTCGATGGTGTTGCCGAACTTCCAGCCGCCGGTGGCGCGGAAGCCGTGCTTCGTGCCCGCCCCGTCCTGGGAGGCGCAGCCGCACAGGCAGGCATAGGAATGACCGCTCGGCGTGATCGCGCCGGCAATCACCCGCTGGCCTTCCCGATAGCCGGAGACGGCCGAGCCGAGCTTCTCGATGACGCCCACCGGCTCGTGGCCGATGGTGAGGCCTTTCGCCACCGGATATTCGCCCTTGAGAATGTGGATGTCGGTGCCGCAGATCGTGGTGGTGGTGATGCGCACCAGCGCATCCAGCGGACCGATATCGGGGATCGGCTTTTCATCGAGCACGATCCGGCCGGGCTCCACGAAGATGGCGGCCTTCATTTTCCTGGTCATGACGGAACCTCCCCCAAGCGGGTCCCGCATTCTCGCGTGCGGGATGCCCGGCCCGGTGGCCGATCCTCGCGCCGGTCTCCCTGCCCGGTCCTTGCGCTGGCGCAAGGACAGAAGGCAGCCGACAGGGGCCGAGCCGGGGATTCCTGCGGCGTAGAGGTTATCAGTGCCGGAAGATGCCCTTCAGAAACTGGGCAACCCTGTTGTTGCGGCGCTTGCGCTCGACGTCGTCCTTGGAGCGGATCCAGGCGATCTGCACCACCCGGCGCTCGCCATCGAAGGGCAGATGGCCGTGCCAGGAATTGTCGGCGCGCAGGAAGCCGAACACCGTGCCCATGGTCGGCGGCACTTCCCGGTCAAAGGGCTCGAAGGCCTCCTTGCCGCGCAGCACCCGCAGCCGGCCGCCGCCCTCGGCCGCCCAGTCCTCGTTCAGATAGACGAGCATGGTCATCACCTTGGACGCGCCGTCGGTGTGGATGTTGCCATGCTTGGGGTGGCAGCGCTTCATGATGGTGGTGAGGCGCGGAAAAGGCGAAAGGTCCTGTCCGAACAGGCGCGACACCGCCGCCGTCACTTCCGGACCTTCCAGCTCCTCGATGAGAGTGCGGAACTTGCCCTTCAGCGCCACTTCGTCGACCGTCAGATAACCGGTCTTGGTGATCTCGGGAAAATCCCGGCGCAGATCGTCGATAACCTCGGGCTTCAGGATCCCGTGGCCCAGGAAATGGTCATAGGGCTCGTGCCAGACCGTGGCCTCTTCCAGTGCCTTCAGGTCAATCGTCTGCATGCCGGAGCTCCTCGCAACCCGTGCGTCCGGCCATGGTGTACGCCGCGGCAGGGTCCGGCGTCCAGTCGCGGTTGTTGCGGATGATACCAAAGATCCTCGAAGAGAACTCTTTGGTATTCAAATGCGGATTTCTCATGCCACTGGGGCATATGAGAAATTCGCTGTTCTTCAGGCGCACGGTGCGGTCAGCACTTCGTGTGCCT
>JBBSSF010000579.1:0-2681 GCA_038242345.1 Hyphomicrobiales bacterium | reverse complement strand
TCGTGCTCGACGAGCCGGTATCGGCCCTCGACGTGTCGATTCGCGCCCAGATCCTGAACCTTCTGGACGAACTCCAGCAGGAGCTGGGGTTGACCTATGTGTTCATCAGCCATGACCTCTCGGTGGTGCGCCATGTCGCCGACCGGGTGATGGTGATGTATCTGGGCAAGCCGGTGGAACAGGCCGAGGTGAAGACGCTCTTCGCCACGCCGCGCCACCCCTACACGAAGGCCCTGCTGTCGGCGACGCCGATTGCGGCGCCGGGCGAGAAGCGCGAGCGCATCCAGCTGACCGGCGAACTGCCCTCCCCGATCAAGCCGCCGGCCGGCTGCGCCTTCAACCCGCGCTGCGCCTTCGCCTTCGATCGCTGCCGGGTGGAAACCCCGCTGCCGAAGACGACGGCCGATGGCGCCGTCGTCGCGTGCCACGCGGTGGAGGACGGGCGGATCTGAGGCCAGGGGGTCTTCGAACCTCTCCGCTTTTTTTCCTGATGAAAGACTGGAGGGTCCGGGAGGCTGGTCCTCCCGGACGGGGGCGCGGGGGCAGTCGCCCCCGAAAATCGGAATCGCAGAGGATCCCTTTCAAGGATGCTTTGCTATCACCCCTGCACCGGCAAAGGCTGTTTCGGCTTGTTGTTCCAGTGGAAGGCCAGTGCCGCGTTGATCTCGCCGCCGATGACCAGAACGATCGAGACGAGGTTCAGGAACACCAGCGCGCTCATGATGCTGGCGAGGCCGGCATAGGTGGCCGAATAGGTGGCGAAGTCCTTCAGGTAGAGCGAGAAGAAGTAGGCGCCGAAGATCCACACGACCAGGGTGGCGACGATGCCCGGCGTGACGGCGAGGAAGCCGCGCCGGCCGGCCGGCAGCCAGAGATGGGCGAGATAGAGCGCCACCACCAGGAATAGCGCCGTGCCGCCGAACCGGATCAGATCGAAGATGCGGGAGAACTGTTCGAGCCAGGGCGCAAAGCGCAGCGCCGCCGCCCAGCCGAGCGGCCCCAGCACGATCAGGAAGGACAGCATCAGCATCCCGGCCGCGCCGATGACGACGAACAGCAGGCTTTCCGCCCGCCGGCGGAAGAAATTGCGGTTTTCCGTCACCCGGTAGGCCCGGTTCATGGCGGCGCGCAGCGCCTCCACGCCGTTCGACGAGAACCACAGGGCAAGGCCCGCCGAGATCGTCATCAACCCGCCGCGCGGCTCGCGCAGGACCGCGTCCACCTCGTGGACGATGGGTTCGGCCGCCTCCTTGGGCCAGGCGTCGAAGATCAGATGGGCGACTTCGGCCGCCAGCGGCCCGGAGCCGATGACACCGGCCAGCGTCGCGACCAGGATCAGGAAGGGAAACAGCGCCATCAGCATGGACAGGGCCACATAGCCCGCCATGGCCCAGCCATCGTCCTCGTTGAAATGGGTGACGGCATCCACGATCGCCCGGCGGATGCGCCGGTGGGGCTCGGCCGCCGGCAACGGCTTCTGTCGCAGCCACCACGACGGCAGCCGCGGACGGAAATCGTGCTCAGACTGCCCCATGCCTCAGGCCTCCCTTTCATACCGCTCCAAAAGAACACGGATTTGTCGCGGGGGGCACCGCCCGTTGCGCCGCGCGGCGAATTTCCGCATTTTGCGTCGCAACACGCGCCGGTTCCAGCCGCGTTCGGGGCCTCTTCCTCCCGCCCGCGACCGCTGCCGGGGGAGTGTCGATTGCCTGTATTCCGCGTGTCCTGCGCGCCGATCTGCCGGCCCTTCCGGGGCCCGGGCGGCGGCGGCGCAATGGCACGCCATGCACGAGAAGGACCGAGAGGCTCATGGGTTCTCCTGTCGAAGCGGCTTCGGGGGCCGCGTCGCTGGTCGCGCTCACCGCGGATGCGGTCACGGCGCTGGATGGCCTGCTCGACCGGGCGAAGGGTGCGGTGCGCGCCCGCGTGACCGTCGACGGCCGCATCAACTCGGCGAAGCTGGAGTTCGAACAGCGCGCCACCCACGGCCTCGCCTGGTTTGCGACCTATGTCGAATCCCTGCGCGAACTTGCCGATTATGCCGCCCGCCTCACCGATGAGGGCCGGTTCGGCGCCACCGAGGAGCTGATCGTCCGCATCGGCTTCGGCGAATATCTGGCGCAGATCTTCGGCGGCATCCCGATGAGCCAGTGCGAGATCGTGCGCCCCGCCGATCTCGGCCTCACCGGCGAGGACATCTCGGCCACCCTCAACGAGGCCATCGAGACGCTGATGGCCACCGGCAACACGGTGGAAAACCGCGCCGCTCTCGTCGCCGCCATGCGCGCCAGCAACGGTGCCGCCACCGTGGGCGATGCCGGCCTCGACGAGACGCTGGAGGCGATGCGCGAGGAAATGCGCCGCTTCGGCGAGGCGGAGGTGATCCCCCACGCCCATGAGTGGCATCTGAAGAATGCCTATATCCCGCTGGAGGTGATCGGCAAGCTCGCCGAAATGGGCGTGTTCGGGCTGACGATCCCGGAGGAATACGGCGGTCTCGGCCTCTCCAAGGTGTCGATGTGCGTCGTGTCGGAGGAATTGTCGCGCGCCTATATCGGCGTCGGCTCGCTCGGCACCCGCTCCGAGATCGCGGCCGAACTCATTCTCGGCGGCGGCACGGACGAGCAGAAAAACCGGTTCCTGCCCGGCATCGCGGCCGGCACCATCCTGCCCACCGCCGT
>JBBSSF010000578.1:0-2684 GCA_038242345.1 Hyphomicrobiales bacterium | reverse complement strand
TGATGTCCCCGCCAGCCGCGCGCGGATCCGGACATCAACGCGGGCCGAGCCGCGCCGCCCCTTCTTGTCGACATGATAAAGACCAGCCCCGAACGCCACGACGACTTCGAGATCGGCCGTGTCCCGGGCCGACACCCGCGTCACCGGGCCAACATCATGGGAGAGCTCGACGGGGCGGTCCGCGTCCTCGATCACCTGCTGTGGATAGAGGCTCGATCGACCGTCGGTGGCGCGCCCTTCGAAGATCTCGACCTGCACGTCCTCGACCGACTGCGCATAATAAGAGAGTGGCGTCTCGCCGATCCTGAGGTCGGAGATCTCCAACGGGCCGGTGCCGGCGGTGAAGGCGGCGACCAGATAGACGTCGTCGCCGACCTCCTCGGTGTAGGGCAGCGCCGCATAGGGCGGTGCCAGCCGCATCTCGCCGAGCACCAGCGGAAATGGCTCGTTGGGCGCCACGCTGTTGCGCGACGGGTCGATGGTGTAGGTCCGGTTGCGGCTATTGCTCACCTTGGCCGGCGGTACCAGCATGTTGATGAGCAGATAGCCGGCAAAGAGCGTCGCGCCGACAATCATCTGGGTGGCAACAGCCGTCGAGACGCCGATGGCGCCGGCCAGCGGCACTGCATAGAGCTGGCCCAACGTCAGCGCCGCCACCATCACGGCGACCATGAGGACAGTCCGGAGCACCGTATTCCCGGAGCCGGCGGGCACCACGCGCACCAGCACCGGCGCACCCGGGCGCGGCCGGACGCGGCCCCAGAAGGCCGGCAGGATCAGCTGGTCGCCGATGGTGACGCGGATCCAGTCCCGCCGGGCGGCCGGCAGGTCAGGCAGGGCGGCCCGCACGATGCCGGCGATCGTCGTGGCCGCGGGCACGGTCAGGGTGATGCGGTGGGGCAGCAACAGCCGCGGCCGGGGGGGGACGGCAATCGCGGGCATGCCACGCCGCCCGCCATCGCCCGGTGCCGCACCAGACCCGTCCGGCAGTCCCGCCAGGGCGGGAGGTCATGCCGGGTCACCCCGGAAACACCGCCGATGGTGACGTGCAGCATCCGGCGCGGATCGATCCAGAGCCCGCAATGATCGCCCCGGCCGATGCCACCGAAGAGGAGAAGGTCCAGCGGTCGTGCGTCGCCGGCGGCCACGGGAAGCCAGTCGCCGGCGGCCGCACCGGCTGCCAGCACCGCGGCCGTCTCCGCATGTTCGAGGGGGTCCATGTAGAGCCCGGCGTAGCTGGGCAGAAGGATCCCCGCCTCGCCGTAGACGAGACGCACGAGGCCCCAGCAGTCGACACCGGCGCGGGTGCGGCCATGCGGAACGCCCGCCAGGCCGACATAGGGGTTTGCCCAGCTGGGTTCGGTGTTGGTCATCGGCTGTGCAGTCCCGGCAGGCGGTCGGGGGTCATGCGGTCGCGCTGGACCGGCTCGTCCAGCACCGGCCGCGGCTTGATGGTCAGATCAATGGCGCCGGCGTTGCTATCGGCGGCACCGACCGCCGCGGAAAGCCCGAGCATTTCCATTTCGACGGTGTCGGGGCTGTCGCGCATGACGACGACGAGATCGACGGTGGCGGGCTTGCGGGTCAGCCGGATCAGCCGCGCCATCTCGGGGGACACGATGTCGATCCGGATGGTGACCGTTGCCGACGCCCGCTCCCCCTGGTCCGGCAGCTGCACCCCCATCAGGATGTAGCGATAGTCGTCGCCCTGGTGGCGTGTGCCATAGGAGAGCGGGTCGCTCGAAAGCCGCTCGGTCGGGTCGGACGAGAGCAGCACGGGCGCATCGAGATCCGCATGGGTGACCCGCACGAGCTGGACCACGTCGTCGGGCGACGTCGGGTCAAGCACGGATCGGCGGGCGGAAAGCGATATGAGGCGCGGCATCAGGGGTGCACCACGAGAGCGATGGTCACGCGCAGGCGCCCGCCGGGAAGGGGGGCAGGCGCAGGCGGGGCGGATCCGAACTGGCAGAGCAGCCAGTGATCGATCAGGATCTCCCGGCCATCGGCCATCAGGACAGGAAGAGCCGGATCGCCGGCGAGGAGCGGCAACCCGAAGCGCAGCGGATGGCGGAAAAAGAACGGCAGGACGCCATGCCGGGTGTCCTCGGCCCAGAAGCGCTCGAGCCGCGCGTGCTGGGCGGCCGTCATGTCGAGGACGATGGTCATCGGCCGGAGCGGACTGCCATTCCTGAGGCGGACACGCCCGGGGCCGTCCTCCATGTCGGTGCGGATACGGCCGTCCGCGAACGGGGCGCTGAAGCCGTCCCGCCGTGTTTCCCATGGTAGGTCGTCGGGCCAGGTGAGGATTGCCATGCATCACCTGTCCCGCACCGCATAGGCCTGATTGATCGCGCGCAGGGTGTCGGAGCGCGGATCGGAGACCGCATCCGCGACGGCACGGTCGACCACCAGGCGCGTCCGGAGCTTCCCGGTCGACGATCGCTCTTCTTTCTGCGTGACCTTCACGCCCGCGCGGTCTTCGAGCACGATTTCCGGGCGGAGATCTCCGGCGCCGGCGCCGCCCCCGGAAGCCGGCGCGGGCGTGGTGACGGCAGCCGACAGCAGCTGTCGCATCTGCGCGAGCTGCCCGGCGAGTTCCGAGACCGCCACGGACGGCTGCGGTGCGATGGCAGAGCCGACGATACCGCCGGCCGCATAGCCCCGCGCGCCGGTCCGCATCG
>JBBSSF010000577.1:0-2685 GCA_038242345.1 Hyphomicrobiales bacterium | reverse complement strand
CCTGACCATCTGCGACAAGCTGGAGCGGCACTATCGCGACATGCAGGATCTGGAGTTCACCATCGAGCGTGGCCAGCTCTGGATGCTTCAGACCCGGTCCGGCACGCGCACCGCCCAGGCGGCGCTCAAGATCGCCGTGGACATGTGCACCGAGAAGCTCATCACCCCGCGCGAGGCGGTGATGCGCGTCGATGCCGCCTCCCTCGACCAGCTGCTGCACCCGACCCTCGACCCCAAGGCGCCGCGCGATCTCATTGCCTCGGGCCTGCCCGCCTCTCCGGGGGCGGCCACCGGCGAGGTGGTGTTCACCTCCGAGGACGCCGAGGCCCACAAGGCCGCCGGCCGGCCGTGCATCCTCGTCCGCGTCGAGACCAGCCCGGAAGACATCCACGGCATGCACGCCGCGGAAGGCATCCTGACGACGCGGGGCGGCATGACCTCCCATGCGGCCGTGGTCGCCCGCGGCATGGGCAAGCCCTGCGTCTCCGGCGTCGGCTCCATCCGGGTGGACTATGCCGCCCGCAGCTTCTCGGTCGCCGGCCGCACGGTGCGGGTGGGCGACACCATCACCATCGATGGCGCCACCGGTCAGGTGTTCGTCGGTGCGGTGCCCATGGTGCTGCCGGAGCTGTCGGGCGATTTCGCCAAGCTCATGGAGTGGGCCGATCAGGTCCGCCGCATGAAGGTGCGCGCCAACGCCGAGACGCCGAAGGATGCCCGCACCGCCCGCGAGTTCGGCGCCGAGGGCATCGGCCTGTGCCGCACCGAGCACATGTTCTTCGATGAAGGACGCATCGTCGCCGTGCGCGAGATGATCCTGGCCGACACCGAGGGCGGTCGCCGGGCGGCGCTGGCCAAGCTGCTGCCCATGCAGCGCAACGACTTCGTCGAGCTGTTCGAGATCATGGCCGGCCTGCCGGTGACGATCCGCCTGCTCGATCCGCCGCTGCACGAGTTCCTGCCGAAGACGGAAGAGGAGATCGCCGAGGTCGCCGCCGCCAACGGCATGAGCGCCGACAAGCTGCGCGAGCGCGCCGATGCCCTGCACGAGTTCAACCCGATGCTGGGCCATCGCGGCTGCCGTCTGGCCGTCTCCTACCCGGAGATCGCCGAGATGCAGGCCCGCGCCATCTTCGAGGCGGCCATCGAGGCCGGCCGGCGCACCGGCTCCCAGGTCGAGCCCGAGATCATGGTGCCGCTGGTCGGCATGAAGTCCGAGCTCGATTATGTGAAGGCGATCATCGACAAGACCGCCGATGCCGTCATGCGCGAGCAGAAGCTGGCCGTCACCTACATGGTCGGCACCATGGTCGAGCTGCCGCGCGCGGCGCTGGTGGCCGATGACATCGCCCGCTCGGCGGAGTTCTTCTCCTTCGGCACCAACGACCTGACCCAGACCACCTTCGGTCTGTCCCGGGACGACGCGGCCCACTTCATCACCACCTATCATCAGAAGGGGCTGGTGGACCGGGATCCGTTCGTCTCCATCGACCGGGATGGTGTCGGCCTGCTGGTCAAGATCGCCTCCGAGAAGGGCCGCGACACCCGTCCGGGCCTGAAGCTCGGCATCTGCGGCGAGCATGGTGGCGATCCCGCCTCCATCGCCTTCTGCGAGCAGGTGAAGCTCGACTATGTCTCGTGCTCGCCCTTCCGCGTGCCGATCGCCCGTCTGGCGGCGGCCCAGGCGGCCGCCGAGGCCAAGCCCGCCAAGGGCTGACGACCGCCCCCGTCCGGTCCTCCGATCGAGGCCGGCGTCCGTCCCGAAGGGGGCGGGCGCCGGCTTTTTCATTGTTGTCCCCCCGTCGTCCTTCCCGTCAACCCCTTTGCCTGCCCGGGAAAATCGACTTCCTCCGTCGACAGCCGGCCGACGGATTTCGCGCGCATGGAAATGCAAGATCATTCGCGCTACAAGAACAGACTCGGGAGGGCGGCATGACAACACTTGTTCTTCTTTCGGTTGCAGCCGTCATTGGATTTATCCTGCGGTTCAGGCCGTTCATCTCTCTCCTTCTGGGTGTCCTCTTGGTTGGTGCGGGGGCCATCCTGATAGAAATGGCTGCGCGCCTGCTCGGCTGGGCGGGGCTGCGCTGGTATGCCCCCCTCCTGGCGCTCGTGCTCATGGAACTGACCTATGCGGTCTCGGCCCTCCTGGAGGAGGTGTGGCCGAAATCCTTGCCCGGGCGCGGCCTGCGCCGCTGGGCCCGGTCCTCCGGCCGGCAGGCCCCGCGCTGATACCGGATGCACGACGCCCCCCTTCGGCGTCGCGCGGCGGCTCCTCCATCCCGCATCTGCGATCCGCGCGCCGGGCTGAGGACATCGGCCGGGCGCTGTGGTCTAGTCCGCGGGAGAGACTCGCCCGCAGCGGGTGTTCCGGCGTCCTCCCCGCCGGGAACCGGTGCCCGTCGCCCGGGAACAGGCTTTCGTCCCTTGAGGTTATACCAAAGGTCCTTGAAAAGGATCCTTTGGCATTCCGATGCGGATTTCTCATGTCCTTGGTACATATGAGAAATCTGCTGCCCTTCAGGCGCACGGTGCGGTCAGCACTTCGTGCGGCTGGTATTATACCAAAGATCCTCGAATAGGACTCTTTGGTATTCCGATGCAGAGTTCTCATGTCCTTGGGGCTTATGAGAAATCTGCTGCCCTTCAGGCGCTAAGGTGCGGTCAGCACTTCGTGCGCCTGGT
>JBBSSF010000576.1:0-2703 GCA_038242345.1 Hyphomicrobiales bacterium | reverse complement strand
CATTCTGGTCTATATCAAGACGGCGATGACCGGAGACGAGCCGAACTATGTGCTCGACTATGAGCGGCGTCATCCGACCTTCCCGCACGAGACCACCGGCGACCAGTTCTTTTCCGAGGACCAGTTCGAGGCCTATCGCGCCCTCGGCTTCCATGCCGCCCGGGATGCGCTGCGCCAGGACGGCGGAAATGCCGACCGCTCGGACCTGCTCAATGACCTGCTCGACCGCCTGGGCGCAGAGCGTCAGGACCTCGGGCGGGACTGATACCAGCCGCACGAAGTGCTGACCGCACCGTGCGGCTGAAGGGCAGCAGATTTCTCATATGCCCCAAGGACATGAGAAATCTGCATCGGAATACCAAAGAGTCCTCTTCGAGGATCTTTGATATGAGAGCCTGCCGCAAGAACGGGCCGCTCAGCCCTCCCGCGACAGGCCAGACTTGCTGAGGGCCGCGAGATAGCTCTCCCACAGCAGCTCCTGATCGTGGCCCAGCCGGTCGAGTTCGCTCCAGGTGTAGATGCCGGAGGAGTGGCCGTCATCGAACACCAGCCGGACGGCATAGTTGCCGACCGGGTCCACCCGCTCGATGCGCACCCGCTTCTTGCCGGGCACGGTGCGCTTCTCGGACGGGTGATGGCCCTGCACCTCGGCCGAGGGCGATTCCACGCGCAGATATTCCGCCGGCAGGGAATAGGCCCGCCCGTCGTCGAAGCTGACGACGAGGGTGCGGCGATCCTTGAGCAGACGGATTTCGGTCGGCCAGGCACTCATGGCACGAATCCCCCGGGACACAACGGGAACATGTTCCCTTCCAGATAGCGCCCCGGCGCCGCGGTTACCAGCCCCTGCATGGCAGAGCGCAAGACCTTTCAAGGAGATGCGCACCGTCTGCAAGGGGCTGGCGAAAACGGGCCCGTTCGGCCGCCCGCCGGTCAGCGGGCCGGCCGATTCGGGCCGGCCCTCGGGGTGGCATGGGTCTGGAACAGGCGGCCGCGTTCCACCCAGAGCACCACCGCCAGCGCCGCAAGGCTGAGCACCAGGAAGCTGATGCCGAGGGGCAGCACGGTGCCGTCGAAGGCGCTGCCGACGAGGGCCGCGATCACCGCCGAGCCGAAGGTGTTGTAGAAGCCCATGAAGGAGGAGGCGGTGCCGGCGACCGAGCCGAGCGGCTCCATGGCCATGGCATTGCAGTTCGGCACCGTCAGCGGGAAGGCCATCTGGCTGATGGCGAGCAGCCCCAGGAACAGGAACAGCGGCGGCTGTCCGCTGTAGACGATGGCCGCGATGCACTGGCAGGTGGTGGCGGCGATGAAGATGCACAGCCCCGTGTGCGCCATGCGCCGAAGCCCGACGCGCACCACCAGACGCGAATTGAGGAAGGCGCCGAAGCCCATCATCGCCGCGGCAAAGCCGAAGGCGACCGGGAACCAGGAGCCAAGGGCATAGACTTCGGTCTGCAGGATCTGCTGCGACGACGCCACATAGGACATCAGGCAGCCGAACATCAGCGTCATCACCGTGGCATAGCCGAAGGAGATGCGGTTGGTGACCGTCAGCTTCAGGCCGCCGAGGATCCGCGCCGCCGAGAAGGGCATGCGATATTCCGGATGCAGCGTCTCCGGCATGCGCAGCATGAACCAGCCGGCCAGCAGCAGCACCAGCACCAGCATGCTGACGAAGATCAGATGCCAGGAGCCGAACAGCAGCAGGAATTCGCCCGTCGCCGGCGCGACCACCGGCACCGCCATGAACACCATCACGGCAATGGACATGATGCGCGCCATCTCGCGCCCGGCGAAGCGGTCACGCACGATGGCGATCGACAGCACCCGCGCCGAGGCGCAGCCGATGCCCTGGATGGCGCGCGCGACGAGCAGGCCGGTGAAGCTGTCCGTCACCAGCGCATAGAGACTTCCGAAGGTGTAGATAATCAGCCCGGCCATCAGGATCGGCCGCCGGCCAAAGACATCCGACAACGGACCATAGATGATCTGCGCCGCGCCGAAGCCCATCATGTAGACGGAAAACAGCAGTTGCAGCGAGTTGGTATCCGCGACGGCAAAATCCGCCTGGATATCGGGGAAGGCGGGCAGCACATTGTCGGTGGACAGGGCGCCCAGCCCCATCATGAAGGCGATGATGCCGACGAACTCGGCAAACCCGGGCCTCTGGGCGACCTGCCCTGGGGTGGCGACTGCGGACATGACCAACTCTGAGCGGAAGGCGCAGGCAACAGGCCGCGCGGCAAGGAAAGACGATCGGGACCACGGCACGGGCCGCCGGAACAGTCAACCGGCGCGCCCGCCCCCGCGGGGACATGCCGAGCGACAACCATTCCGAGAAACAACAATGCGGCCACGATCTGCCCCGGCCAGACTGGCGGCGGGGCATCCCGATCAGGGCTCGATAAGGCTACCTGAGAATATGACGCCTGTCGACCGCCCGCCGCCGGCCCGCGCGGGCATTGCCGGGTCGACCGAGCCCGGCGCCCGCGGCTCCGGCCCCCGTCCGCCGCCGGAAAGGCCCGGTCCGGCGGGCGCTTTCCGAAAAGCCGCCGTCGGCCGGTCTCCGCCCGGGGCCGCCGGCCCTCACGAAGTTCGGAACGGGCCGGCGCCTCCCCCATGGGTGAGGCTCAGGCAGCGGTCGCCGCGCGCTGCCAGCCGGCGAGGATCGCCAGCTCCGCCTCGGGCCGCGTCTCGGTG
>JBBSSF010000575.1:0-2705 GCA_038242345.1 Hyphomicrobiales bacterium | reverse complement strand
GTCGCCGAACGCGGCGGCGGCGCCTTCTTCGACGGGCGCGGGATCCGGGCCGGCGAGCGCGGCGTGCTGGAAGGCGCGCGCGTGGCGGGGCCGCGCCAGATCGGCAAGGATCCGCGCTTTGCCGGCGCGGCGGCGGTGGATTTCATCCCGTCGCTCGCCCTGCGCCTCGCCTATGTGGCCGATGGCCGGCTGGATGTGGCGGTCGCCCGTGGCAAGGCCAAGGACTGGGACCTGGCCGCCGCCGACCTGATCCTTGCCGAGGCCGGCGGGCGGCTGACCGATCATGCCGGCCTGCCGGTGATCTACAATCGGGTGGAGCCCGTGCATCCGGCCCTGATCGCCTCCGGCGACCGGCTGCATCCGGTTCTTCTCGACCGGATGGCACAAACCGGATAACAGCTTGGCCGACGGGCGACTCCCCCCGCGAGAAACCGCCGCAGGCCGGGCGATGTGATGCCCTCCGGTGGTGCGCGGAGCGCGCCGTCGGACCAAGGTCGATGTTGCGCCGGGATGGCTTCCGGTATCCTTGGAGACGCCGGGCTGGCCTGAGGGTCGGGCGGCGTGGCAACGGGCAGTGTTTCAGGGCGGACTTGAGGGGTTGAGGGCTATGAGCGACGGCGGGCAGAAGCTGCATCTGGTGTTCGGCGGGGAACTGGAAGAGCTGCATGGGGTCGATTTCCGCGACCTGTCGAAGCTCGATATCGTCGGCATCTTCCCGGATTATGCGTCGGCTTATGGCGCCTGGAAGTCCAGGGCCCAGCAGACCGTCGACAACGCCCACATGCGCTATTTCATCGTGCACCTGCACCGCCTGCTGGAGCCGGCGGACAGCAAGGCCTGAGCGGCTTGCCGGAGGGCGCCTCGCCAGCCGGGGCGCCGCGGACCGAACCGACGGACAAGGGGCGGGGGATGTTCAAGGAGTTCATGCGGTCGCCCCGCGTCCAGCGGTTCATCGGCAACCGGATGGCCGATTATCTGGCGCTGGTCGGCCGCACCAGCCGCTGGACCTACGAGCCGGCGGACTATGAGGCGCGCATCGGCGCCGAGCTGCCGGTGATCTTTGCCATGTGGCATGGCCAGCACTTCATGGTGCCGGTCATCAAGCCGCGGCACTGGGCCTCCAAGGTCATGATCTCGCGCTCGCGCGATGGCGAGCTGAATGCGGTCGCCTGCGGCCGCTTCGGCATCGGCCTCATCCGCGCCTCCGGTGGCACCACCGGTGCCCAGGTGCGCAAGCGCGGCGGCGTGCGCGGCTTCCTGGAAGCCGTCCATGCCCTGCGCGACGGCCATTCCCTGGCGCTCACCGCCGATGTGCCGAAGATTTCCCGGGTGGCCGGCAGCGGCATCGTCATGATCGCGCGCGCCTCCGGCCGGCCGATCATTCCGGTGGCGGTGGCCACCTCCCGGCGCATCGAGATGAAGAACAGCTGGGACAAGTCTGCCGTGAACCTGCCGTTCAGCCGCGGCGCGACCGTGGTCGGCGATCCGGTCCGGGTCGCCGCCGATGCCGATGGCGCGGCGCTGGAAGCGGCCCGGCTTCAGGTGCAGCAGGCTCTCGACGCGGCGACCGCGCGGGCCTATGCGCTTGCCGACGGCCGCGATCCCGTGGCCTGGCAGCCGCCGGCCGGCCTCGGTTAACGCCGGGGCAGGGGGCGACGGGCGAAGATGCCCCGCGGGCCCATGTGCCGGCGGGGGCCATCCGCTCCCGTTGCGGCCGGCTGCCGCATTCGCCCGGAAGATGACCGCCATGACTGCCGCCCCGCTCTCGCCTTCCTCTCCCGTTTCCGATCCCCGGCGCCGGCCGGGCGGCGTGTTCCGGCTGTGGCGGGGCATCGGGCGCCTGCTCACGCCCTTTCTCGGGCTCTGGCTCCAGCGCCGGGTGCAGCGTGGCAAGGAGGATCCGTCGCGGCTTGGCGAGCGCCATGGCCTCGCCTCCCGGCCGCGCCCCGAGGGACGTCTCACCTGGGTCCATGCGGCCAGCGTCGGCGAGACCCTCTCGGTGCTGCCCCTCATCCGCGGTCTGGTCGGCCCCGGTCATTCGGTTCTCTTCACCTCGGGCACGCTGACTTCGGCGGAGCTTGCCGCCCGGCGTCTGCCGCCCGGCGCCATCCACCAGTTCGTGCCGCTGGATGCCCCGGGCCCGGCGGCGGCCTTTCTCGATCACTGGCGGCCCGATCTCGTGCTGTTCGTCGAATCGGATCTGTGGCCCACCCTCATCGGCGAGGTGATGGCCCGGGGCATCCGCTTCTGCGTGGTCAACGCGCGCATGTCCGACCGCTCCTTCCGCGGCTGGCGGCGCTTTCCGCGCACGGCCCGGGAGCTGTTCTCGCGCTTCGATCTGGTCTTTGCCCGCTCCGCCGAGGATGCCCTGCGCTTCGAGGCCCTGGGCAGCCCGGCGGTGATCCGCGCCGGAGACCTGAAGCTGGATGCGGCGCCGCTCCCGGTCGACCCGGCGGCCCTTGAGGCCCTGCGCGCGGCGATCGGCGGCCGGCCGGTGCTGGTGGCGGCCAGCACCCATCCGGGCGAGGACGAGCAGATCCTCTCGGCGGCCCGGCTGGCGGAGGAGCATGTGCCGGGGCTGATGACCATCCTGGTGCCGCGCCATCCCGAACGCGGCGCGGCGCTGGTGGATCTCGCCTGGACGGCGGGCTTCACCGTGGCGCGCCGCTCCGCCGGCGAACGCATCCAGCCCGGAACCGGGGTCT
>JBBSSF010000574.1:0-2705 GCA_038242345.1 Hyphomicrobiales bacterium | reverse complement strand
TGCTGATCGCCGATGTGGACGGGCTGCTCGCCGCCATCAAGCGCCGGGCCTATGAGCACCGCTACACCCCGTCGATCGGCCGCAGCCACGGCATCCATGCTGAGCCGGTGACCTTCGGCCTGAAGCTCGCCCAGGCCTATGCCGAGTTCGACCGCGCCCGCGCCCGTCTGGTCGCCGCCCGGGAAGAAGTTGCCACCTGCGCCATTTCCGGCGCCGTCGGCACCTTCGCCAACATCGACCCGCGGGTGGAAGAGCACGTCGCCGCCCGGATGGGCCTGAAGCCGGAGCCGGTGTCGACCCAGGTGATTCCGCGCGACCGCCACGCCATGTATTTCGCGACGCTGGCCGTGGTCGCCTCGTCCATCGAGCGGCTGGCGACCGAAGTGCGTCATCTGCAGCGCACCGAGGTGCTGGAGGCCGAGGAATATTTCTCGCCGGGCCAGAAAGGCTCGTCGGCGATGCCGCACAAGCGCAACCCGGTGCTGTCGGAAAATCTCACCGGCCTTGCCCGCATGGTGCGCGCCTATGCCCTGCCGGCCATGGAAAATGTCGCCCTCTGGCATGAGCGCGACATCTCCCATTCGTCGGTCGAGCGCATGATCGGCCCCGACGCGACCGTGACCCTCGACTTCGCGCTGGCCCGCCTCACCGGCCTCATCGACAAGCTGGTGATCTATCCGGAGCGGCTGCAGAAGAATCTCGATCTGCTGGGTGGCCTCGTCCATTCCCAGCGCGTGCTTCTGGCCCTCACCCAGAAGGGCGTCAGCCGCGAGGACGCCTATCGCCTCGTGCAGCGCAACGCCATGCCGGTCTGGCGCGGCGAAGGCGAGTTCCTGCCGCTGCTGAAGAGCGATGCCGACGTGCGCAAGGTGCTGTCGGAAGCCGAGCTGGAGGCCCTCTTCGACCTCGGCTACCATTTCAAGCATGTCGACACGATCTTCGACCGGGTGTTCGGCCCCGAGGCCTGATACCAGGCGCACGAAGTGCTGACCGCACCTTAGCGCCTGAAGAACAGCGGATTTCTCATATGCTCCAATGGCATGAGAAATCCGCAGCGGAATACCAAAGAGTTCTCTTCGAGGATCTTTGGTATGATCCCTCCGGCGTGACCGGGAGGCGCTCCGTCCGACACGGGGCGTTCTCCCGGAGCCGGGAGACCCAAATAGAAAGCCCCGCTCCCGGGAAACCGGGAGCGGGGCTTTTCCGTTCGTCGGGGCGGCTGAGCCCGGCCCTCAGGGCGCCTTCTTCAGGCGAAGCGAAGACCGCTTCGCCTGAAAAGGCTCCGGGCCGGACCGATCAGCCTCAGGCCTCGGCGTTGACGGTGTCGCGGAGATTCTTGCCGGCGCGGAAGCGCGGAACCTTGGCAGCCGGAATCCGGATCGGCGCACCCGTCTGGGGATTGCGGCCGGAAGTCTCCGCCCGTGCATTCACGGCGAAGGTGCCGAATCCCTGGATGCGAACCTCGTCGCCGCGCTGGAGCGCGCTGGAAATGGACTCGAACGCCGCTTCGAGGGCGCTCTGGGCCGCCTGCCGGGAGAGACCCGCCTTCTCGGCGACCTCGGCGACGAGCTCGACTTTCTTCATTCTGGCTTCCTTTCTGCACGCACGCGGCGGATCCGCCCCCCGAAACTTCCGGCTCCGTCGCGCCGGCGTCCTCTTGGGCGAAAATGCCGGCGATGGCAAGCCGGAAGCAGCCGAAAAGCCGGGATTTCCGCGACCTTCCGACAGAATTCTGTGCCCCGGCGACTGCCCGGCCACGCCACCCGCCCGCGTCGCCCAGCCGGGCACCATGCTCAGAAAAAAGGCACAAAAAAACGGCCCGGTGTCAGGCACCGGGCCGCTGCATCAGGACCTTCGCAGCCCCGTCCTCCATCCCTTGACCGGGCGGAAGCCGGAGGCTTCGGGAATCAGTGGGCCGTCACGGCCGAGGCGTCCTCGGGCTTCACGGCGGTCGGTGCCGGCTCTTCCCAGGTGATGGGCTCCGGCATGCGCGCCAGCGCCCGCTTCAGCACATCCTCCATGCGCGAGACCGGGACGATCTCCAGACCGTTCTTCACATTGTCCGGAATGTCGACCAGATCCTTGGCGTTGTCCTCGGGGATCAGCACCGTCTTGATGCCGCCCCTGAGGGCCGCCAGCAGCTTCTCCTTCAGGCCGCCGATGGGCAGCACCCGGCCCCGGAGCGTGATTTCGCCGGTCATGGCGACATCATGCCGGATCGGGATGCCCGACATCACCGAGACCACCGTGGTGGCCATGGCGATGCCTGCCGACGGACCGTCCTTCGGGGTCGCCCCCTCGGGCACGTGCACGTGGATGTCGCGCCGGTCGAACAGCGGCGGCTCGATGCCGAAATCGACGGCCCGGGAGCGGACATAGGACGCCGCCGCCGAGATCGATTCCTTCATCACGTCGCGCAGGTTGCCCGTGACGGTCATCTTGCCCTTGCCGGGCATCATCACCGCCTCGATGGTGAGCAGCTCGCCGCCGACCTCGGTCCACGCCAGACCGGTGACGACACCCACCTGATCCTCCAGATCCGCCTCGGAATGGCGGAAGCGGGGAACGCCCAGATAGGCCTCGACCTTCTCCGGGGTAACCGCCACCGACGTGACGGCGCCCTTGGAGATGACGATCTCCTTCACCGCCTTGCGTGCGAGGTTGTTGAGCTCGCGCTCAAGGCTGCGTACGCCGGCTTCCCGGGT
>JBBSSF010000573.1:0-2707 GCA_038242345.1 Hyphomicrobiales bacterium | reverse complement strand
CTTCCTCGCCGACGAGGATTTTCCGGAGGTCGCCAGTCGGCTCTGTACCGTCGAGGAGGCGGACCCGGACGGTGACGCGCTGGAGGCGATGTCCGCCCTGCCGGAAGATACCCGCGCCCGAATCCGCGAGTGCCTCAAGGCTCTCGAAAATCCCGCGCCCGCCGATCTCGCCCCGCACAAAGACCGCATCGCCCGCTTCACATTCCATCCGGCCGGCAGCTGATACCAGACGCACGAAGTGCTGACCGCACCGTGCGCCTGAAGATCAGCAGATTTCCCATATGCGCCAATGGCACGGGAAATCTGCATCAGAATACCAAAGAGTCCCTTTCAGGGATCTTTGGTATGAGGCGCGCCCCCGGGGAGTTCCTGCTCTGGCACGAGAAAGCGCCGGCGGTGCTCCGGGCCCCCGCGCGATCGACGACCCGCATGCCGGAAAGCCCCGCCGCGCCGGTCCGTCCGGCTTTTGAAGCCGGCTCTGCCCCCCCTGCGGCCGGAGGACAGCTTTTCCGCGCCCGGTGCCCGTGGCAGACTTCCGGCCTTCTCCGGCGCGCTCCGTCCCCCAGGGGCCGCCCCCGGATACCCCGGAGCACGTCCCCTTTCAGGCTCCGGCGTCGCGGTCGGATCTTCGCGCGCGTCTGTCCGGCGCACCGGAACCCGACTTCCTCCGACAGCCGGACGCGGGTCCGTCCCGCCCGGATGCCGGAATCCGAGCGACGGAAAAGGGGGCCGATTCCCCTGTCGGACCCCCTTTTCGGTTGCACGCCCCCGCCCCGCCCCTTGCCGGCAAAGCTGACCGGGTGCACAGGAAGTCGTTGCAGACGCATGCAGACTCGCCTTGGCGGTTGAATCCGCGGTCGTTCGCCTGTAGGTGTCTCCCGCAACGCCCCGCGCGAGCGGGTCGCAATGACAGAACGTCACCGGGAGGGCGGATTCCAAGGTGAGTGCCGCGACCAGAAGCCAGCGCATGACCGTGCCGCAGATTGCAGCGCGCAAGGGCGGCGAGCCCGTCGTCATGCTGACTGCCTACACCGCGCCCATGGCGCGCCTGCTCGATCCCCATGTGGACGCCCTGCTCGTCGGCGACAGCCTCGGCATGGTCGTCTACGGCTTCGAGAGCACCCTGCCCGTCACCCTCGACATGATGATCGCCCATGGTGCCGCCGTCGTGCGCGGCTCCGAGACGGCGTGCGTCATCGTCGACATGCCCTTCGGCTCCTATCAGGAGAGCCGGGAGCAGGCCTTCCGCAATGCCGCCCGGGTGATGGCGGAAACCGGCTGCGCCGCGGTGAAGCTGGAAGGCGGGGCCGAGATGGCCGACACCGTGCGCTTCCTCGTCGAGCGCGGCGTGCCGGTGATGGGCCATGTCGGGCTGACGCCCCAGTCGGTCAACACCGCCGGCGGCTATCGCGCCCGCGGTCGCTCGGACGCCGAACAGGACAAGATCGCCGCCGACGCCCGGGCCATCTCCGATGCCGGCGCCTTCGGCATCGTGGTCGAAGCGGTGATGGAGCCGCTGGCCCGGCGCATCACCGGGGATGTGCCCGCCGTCACCATCGGCATCGGCGGCTCGCCCCTGTGCGATGGGCAGGTGCTGGTGGCCGAGGACATGCTCGGCCTGTTCGATGCCTTCAAGCCGAAATTCGTGCGCCGCTTTGCCGACCTGGCCGGCCTCGTGCGCGCGGCGGCGGCCACCTATCACGCCGATGTCCGCGCCCGGACTTTCCCAGGGCCCGAGCATGTGTTTCACGTGAAAAAATGAGGCCGGCCGGAGCCCGCTCCGGATCCGCGCCTTCTCCCCTCATCGTCCGACCGGAGGCCCCCGAACAGGGTCCTCCGGCATTCCGATGCGGAACTCTCATCCTCCTCGTGGAGATGAGCAATCCGCTTCTCTTCAGGGGCACCGTGCGGTCAGCGCAGCGTGTCCCTGGCATGATCGGAGGTCCGACAGATGTCCGCGCTTTCCCCTGTTGCCGAGGCCGTGACCGGGCCGAAGGTGGTGCACACGGTTGCCGAGCTGCGCGCGCTGCTCGGCCCCGAGCGCCGGGCCGTGTTCGTGCCCACCATGGGCAATCTCCATGCCGGCCATCTGGCGCTGGTGCGCGAGGCCGCCCGCCATGGCGGGCCGGTGGTGGTCTCCATCTTCGTCAACCGGCTCCAGTTCGGCCCGAACGAGGATTTCGACCGCTATCCGCGCACGCTCGCCGATGATGTGGCCAAGCTCGCCACCGAGCCCTGCGATATCGTCTTCGCCCCCGACGAGGCCGAACTCTATCCGGAGCCGCAGACCTTCAGGGTGCTGCCGGATCCGCGCCTGGCCGACATCCTCGAAGGCGCCTTCCGCCCGGGCTTCTTCACCGGGGTGGCGACCGTGGTGATGAAGCTGTTCCAGGTGGTGCAGCCGGCCGTCGCCGTGTTCGGCGCCAAGGATTATCAGCAGCTCCGCGTCATCGAGGCGATGGTGCGCCAGTTCGCGCTGCCGATCAAAATCGTCGCCGGCGCCATCGTGCGGGCAGACGATGCCCTCGCGCTCTCCTCGCGCAATGGCTATCTCTCGATGGCCGAGCGCGCCGAGGCGACGCGGCTGTCCGCCGTTCTGGCCGATGTGGCTGCCCGGGTGCAGGCCGGCCGGCAGGATTTCGCCGCCCTGGAAGATGGCGCCATGGCAGCGCTGGAGCTTTCCGGCTGGAAGCCCGATTATGTGGTG
>JBBSSF010000572.1:0-2709 GCA_038242345.1 Hyphomicrobiales bacterium | reverse complement strand
CGGAAGGCGTGGCGCTGACCATCGCCGGCCGCGATGCGGCGGCGCTGGAGACGGCGGCGGCCGAGATTGGCGCTGCCACCGGCCGCACGCCCGCGACCCAGGGCGTGGATCTGGGCAAGCCCGAGAGTGTCGATGCGCTGATTGCGGCGGTGGGCGATCTCGACGTGCTGGTGCTGAATGGCGGCGGCCCGCCGGCGGGCTCGGCGCTGTCCTTCGCCCCCGAGGTGTGGCGGGCCCAGTTCGAGGCCATGGTGCTGTCGCCGGTCCGCATTGCGGAAGCCGTGCTGCCGGGCATGCGGGCGCGCGGCTTCGGTCGGCTGCTGATGGTGCTGTCGTCCGGCGTCGTCCAGCCGCTGCCCAATCTCGGCCTGTCGAACTCCCTGCGGCTCGCCCTTGTCGGCTGGGCGAAGACGGTGGCGGCGGAAGTGGCCGCTGACGGCGTGACGGTGAACGGCATCGCCCCCGGCCGCATCCAGACTTCCCGGGTGGACTCTCTCGACGCCGGCGCCGCGGCGAAGCAGGGCAAGGACATCGAGGCGATCCGCGCCGCCTCCCGGGCGACGATCCCGGCCGGGCGCTATGGCACGCCGGAAGAGTTCGGCGCCGTCGCCGCCTTCCTCGCCAGCCAGCAGGCGAGCTATGTCACCGGCTCGGTGCTGCGGGTGGATGGCGGCCTGATCCGCTCGCTCTGAACTTTTGAAAAAGCAGAAGGGTCCGGGAGGCGACAGACCTCCCGGGCAGGGGTTCGGGGACCGCGGGTCCCCGAATTTGTTCAGTCCTTCCGGCTCCAGCCGAGCTCGGCCAGCCGGCGGTCGAGCCGGTAGATCAGCCGGTCGAGTTCGGCATGGTCGGTGGCATCGAGCTTCGGCCCCGGCGCGCGGACATGGGCGGAGGCGATGGCGCCGCGCCGGCGCAGGATCTCCTTGCGGATGGCAAGGCCGAGACCCGGCTGGGTCTCGTGGCGGATGATCGGCAGATGGGCGTCGAAGAGATCCTCCGCCCGGTCGGTCTCGCCGGCCGCCGTCAGTGCCACCACCGCCACCAGCATTTCCGGATAGGCATAGCCGGTCATGGCGCCATCGGCGCCGCGGGCCAGCTCCTGGGGCAGGAACAGCCCGCCATTGCCGACGAGGATGGAGAGCCGGCGCTTGCCCCCGGCCATGCCCGTGCGCAGGCGCGACAGCTTGGTCAGGCCCGGCCAGTCCTCATGCTTCAGCATGACGACCTGGGGATGCTCCTCGGCGATGCGCTCGATGGTGGGCACCGAGAAGTGGACGCCGAGGGTGAGGGGGAAATCCTGCAGCACGATCGGCACGTCCGGGCCGAGGGCAGCGCAGACGGCGCGATAATAATTGAGCAGCTGCTCCTCGGTCTTCAGGCTCGGCATCGGCGCCACCATGACGCCGGCCGCTCCCGCTGCCATCGCCTCATGGGAGAGGTGGGCGAGGCCGCCGAGGCCGGCATTGCTGACGCCGACCACCACCGGCACCCGGCCATCCACCCGTGCCAGCACATGATTGAGGAACAGGCTGCTCTCGGCCGGTGACAGCTTCGGCGCCTCGCCCATCATGCCGAGGATGGTGATCCCGGACACGCCCTTGTCCAGATAGAACTCGATCAGCCGGTCGGTGCTGGCGAGATCAAGCGCGCCACTGTCCTGAAAGGGCGTGGCGGAAATGACGAACACGCCCTTCGCATGCGTGTCCAGACGGGGCTTCGTCATCGGCATCTCCTCGGCGGGGCAATTTCGGGTGTCCGCTGGCAGCGGGCCTTGCAAGGGGCGCGCCGTCCATGCACTGTGTGATATATCTAGTAATACTCCAATGGCGGATTCTCAATCCGCCTGTCGCCCGTCCTCAGGACGGGGCGCAAGCCTGTTTCGGGAAAGGGGCGGCGATGGCCGAGGACGTGTTCCGCAAATCCCTGTGGTCGGCCGTGACGCCGCCGGGGCCGGACCTGCCGCGGCTGGAAGGCACGGTGAGGGCGGATGTGGCGGTCGTCGGCGGCGGTCTGCTCGGGCTGTCGACGGCGCTGCATCTGGCGGAAGCCGGCGCCCGGGTGGCGCTGATCGAGGGAACCGAGCCCGGTTACGGGGCGTCGGGCCGCAACACCGGCTTCGTGGTGCCGAGCCTCAAGGCCCATGTCGGGCCCGAGGCGGTGCGGGCGGCGCTGGGGCCGGAAGGCGCCGAGCGGCTCTACCGGCTGGTGGATGGCTCGGCCGAGACACTCTTTTCCGTCATCGACCGGCTCGGCATCGACTGTTCGGCCGAGCGCACCGGCTGGATCCAGCCGGCCCATTCCCAAGCGATGGTCGGCGCGCTGACGATCCGGGCCGAGCAGGCGGCGGCGCGCGGCCGGCCGGTGCGGATGCTCGATGCCACCGAGACGGCGCGGGCGACCGGCATGACCGGCTATGCCGGGGCGCTGCTGGATCCGAGCGGCGGCCAGCTCAATCCGCTGGCGCTGGTGCGCGGCCTTGTCCGGGCGGTCGGTGCCGCCGGGGCGCAGGTGTTCGCCCGCTCGCCAGTCGAGCATGTCGCGCGCACCGGCGCCGGTTTCGAGGTGCGCACGGCTCATGGCGCCGTGCGGGCGGAGCGGGTGATCCTGACCACCAATGCGCTGACGGGTAAACTCTGCCCGGCGCTGTCGGCCAGCTTCGTGCCGGTGTTCGCCCATCAGATGGTGACGGAGCGGCTGGACCCTGCGGCG
>JBBSSF010000571.1:0-2712 GCA_038242345.1 Hyphomicrobiales bacterium | reverse complement strand
GTTCATGGCGGCTCTCGTCGCCACCCGGCACAACCCCGTCCTCAAGGCCTTCTACGGACGCCTGCTCCAAGCGGGAAAGCCCAAGATGCTCGCCCTTCTTGCCGTCGCCAGACGTCTCCTCGTCTTCCTCAACGCTATCCTCAGGGACAAACGCCCATGGCAAAGCGCTTGACCGGAAAGACAGTCGCTCATGCCAAAGGTCCTTGAAAAGGATCCTTTGGTATTCCGATGCGGATTTCTCATGTCCTTGGGGCATATGAGAAATCCGCTGCTCTTCTGGCGCGCGGGTGCGGCGAGCACGTCGTGCTTCTGGTCTCAGAGGAACATGCCGCCGGAGACCTCGATCCGCTGGCCGGTGACCCAGCCAGTCCCCGCGCCGAGCAGGCTGGCGATGGCGCCGCCGATGTCGTCGGGCAGGCCGACCCGGCCAAGGGCCGTCTGCGCGGCGATCGCCTGGTTGATGGCCGGGGTGTCGCGCACCAGTCCGCCGCCAAAATCGGTCTCGATGGCGCCGGGGGCAAGGGTGTTGACGGCAATGCCGCGGCTGCCGAGCTCCTTCGCCTGATAGCGCGTCAGCACTTCCACCGCGCCCTTCATGGCTGCATAGGCCGCATAGCCCGGCAGCGAGAAGCGGGTGAGGCCCGACGACACGTTCACGATCCGGCCGCCATCGACGATCAGCGGCAGCAGCGCCTGGGTCAGGAAGAACACGCCCTTGAGGTGGATGTTCATCAGCCGGTCGAAGTCTTCCTCCCGGGTTTCGGCGAAGGGCGCGTGGAGGCCGATGCCGGCATTGTTCACCAGAAAATCGACTGT
This sequence comes from Hyphomicrobiales bacterium, assembly GCA_038242345.1. GTDB lineage: Bacteria > Pseudomonadota > Alphaproteobacteria > Rhizobiales > Segnochrobactraceae > JBBSSF01. The sequence continues at coordinate 1,896 of JBBSSF010000571.1, read as the reverse complement.
CGTCCGACCCCAGCCCTCCGACAGGGCGGCGCGGAGACGGGCGACGAAATCGGGAAAGTCCGCCACGACACCGGTGTCGAGGGGGAGCGCGGTGGCCTTGCGGCCGAGGGCGGTGATTTCGGCCACCGTCGCCTCGGCGGCGGCCTGGCTGGACTGGTAGGTCAGCACGATGTCGGTGCCGGCCCGGGCCAGATGCAGCGCCGTGGCCCGGCCGAGGCCGCGGCTGGCGCCGGTGATGAGGGCGATCTTCGGGGCTGCGGACATGGCGTCTTTCCTCGTCTCGGGAGCCGATACCAAAGATCCTCGGAGAGGACTCTTTGGTATTCCGATGCGGATTTCTCATGTCCTTGGGGCATATGAGAAATCCGCTCTCTTCAGGCGCACGGTGCGGTCAGCACTTCGTGCGCTTGGTATAACGCGCCGCAGACTAGCCCCGGACCGCCCGTGGCGCCGTGCCCGATCATGCGCGATTCCTGCCCGATCCTCCGGCAGACGGGGGCGGCGGTTGATCGGCGGGGGGTCGCGGAGGACACTCGGCCGGGATGCGGATGGGGGAAAGGCCATGGAGAGGGACGCGCTGATCGGCGAGGTTGTTGCCCTTGCCGACCGTCTGGGAGCCGGCAGCGATCCGGTTGCGACCGGAGTGCCCGGATTCGGCTTCGTGCGCAGCCGGGCTCCGACCTCCATCACGGTGATGACCTACCGGCCGATTTTCTGCCTGGTCCTCCAGGGCGCCAAATCCTCCCGGATCGGCGGACGCACCCTCGAATTCGGCGCCGGCCAGTCCCTGATCGTCGGGCTTGATCTGCCCGCGACGAGCCAGATCGTGCAGGCGCGCCCGGACGCCCCCTATGTGGCGCTGTCGCTGGCGCTGGACCGGGCGCGCCTCGGCGACCTCGCCGGGCGCATGGCCGGCGCGCCGGAGGCCGGGCCCGGGCCGGCTGCGGTGACGCTGGAGGGCGATGCGGAGATCCGCGACGCCATGGGCCGGCTGTTCGCCCTGATCGGGCGGCCGGCGGCGATCCCGGTGCTGGCGCCGCTGATCGCGGAGGAGGTGCACTACTGGCTGCTCACCTCCCGCCATGGCGCGATGCTGCGCGGGCTGGTGCAGGCCGACGCCCAGGGCGCCCGCATCGCCCGGGTGGTGGAGCTGATCCGGCGGGAGTTCGACCGACCCCTGGTCGTCACCGATCTGGCGCGCCGCGCCGCCATGAGCCCGTCGACCTTCCACGCCCATTTCCGCGCGGTGACCGGCCTCACGCCGTTGCAGTTGCAGAAGCGGCTGCGTCTCGTCGAGGCGCGCCGCCTGATGCTGTCGGACGGACTGTCGGTGGCGGCTGCCGCCTATTCCGTCGGCTATGAGAGCCCGACCCAGTTCAGCCGGGATTATGCCCGCCTGTTCGGCGCGCCGCCCCGGCGGGAGGTCGTTGCGGCCCGGGGGACAGGGGGCGAAACCGGGCTGGCGCCGGCCGGATGAGGAGACTGGATCCCGGATGCGCCCGCAGCCGGCCGGATGGGGCGGACCGGACAGGCAAACGCCGCGCCCCCCTGTCCGGAGGACGTGAGGAGCGCGGCGTTCGGGCAAGTCCGGCACGGATCCCCCCCAGGTCGTACCGGACGCCTGTTTCAGGCCCGCGCCGGATGCCGGGGCATCATGGAGCGGAAGGAAGGCAGGGCTCTCATCGGGGGCGAGAGGGCCCTGTCGAGACAGCGCGGGCGGTCAGTAGCAGGGCGGATAGGGCGCGTATCCGCAGGCAACCGGGCCGTGATAGCCATAATAGGGCGCATACTGGGCGGCGCTGCCATACCAGGCGGTGCGCCGGGAGGTTCGCCGGGCGGCGCCGGCATAGGAGCCCGGGGTCAGCGGCATGCCGACCGTGTCGATGAACACCGAGG
>JBBSSF010000570.1:0-2731 GCA_038242345.1 Hyphomicrobiales bacterium | reverse complement strand
CTCACGGTAAACGCTCTAGTATTTTGATTTTACGCATTTTCTTCACGCGAACCGGTATCCACTTCGCTTGAAAATGCTCTAGCGCCTGAAGGGCAGCAGGGGCCGGACAAAAAAGCCCCCCGCGGCGACCGCGGAGGGCACACGCCCCCGAAAGGGAACTGTGGAACGGGCCAGCGCCCGGCGCAAGGGCATCCGTCCCCACCGGGACGGATGCCTTCCCGCGCCTGTCGGCTCAGTTCTTCGCCTTGTCGACCAGGGCCTTCGCCTTGATCCACGGCATCATCTCGCGCAGGCGCGCACCGACTTCCTCGATCTGGTGGGCGTTGTTGCGGGCGCGGATGGCCTTGAACGAGGTCTGGTTGACCTTGTTCTCCAGCATCCAGTTGCGGGTGAAGATGCCCGTCTGGATGTCGGTCAGCACACGCTTCATCTCGGCCTTGGTCTCGGGCGTGATGATGCGCGGGCCGGTGACATACTCGCCATACTCGGCCGTGTTGGAGATCGAGTAGTTCATGTTGGCGATGCCGCCCTCATAGATGAGGTCGACGATGAGCTTCACTTCGTGCAGGCACTCGAAATAGGCCATCTCCGGGGCGTAGCCGCCCTCGACGAGGGTCTCGAAGCCGGCGCGGATCAGCTCCACGAGGCCGCCGCACAGCACCACCTGCTCGCCGAACAGGTCGGTCTCGCACTCTTCCTTGAAGGTGGTCTCGATGACGCCGGCGCGGCCGCCGCCGATGGCGGAGGCGTAGGACAGGCCGAGATCATGGGCGTTGCCCGAGGCGTCCTGATGCACGGCGATCAGGCACGGCACGCCGCCGCCCTTCAGATACTCGCCGCGCACGGTGTGGCCCGGGCCCTTCGGCGCCACCATCAGGACGTCGATGTCGTTCCGCGGCTCGATCAGGTTGAAGTGCACGTTGAGGCCGTGGGCGAAGAGGAGCGCGGCACCTTCCTTGAGGTTCGGCGCAAGGCTCTCGGTGTAGATGTCGGCCTGGAGCTCGTCCGGGGTCAGCATCATCACCACGTCGGCCCACTTGGCGGCATCCGCCGGGGTCATCACGGTGAGGCCGGCGCCTTCCGCCTTCTTGGCCGAGGCAGAACCGGGACGCAGCGCGACCGCGAGCTCCTTCACGCCGGAGTCCTTCAGGTTCAGCGCGTGGGCGTGGCCCTGGCTGCCATAACCGACGATGGCGACCTTCTTGCCCTTGATGAGGTTCAGGTCGGCGTCGCGATCATAATAAACGCGCATGGCGTCAAGTCCTTCCTTGGGGATCAGCACGAGGGATCCGGCGGCGCGGATCGGCCTCGAAGGGTGCCCCGGCTGGGAGGTCCGGACAGGAGGCGCAGCGCGCACCGGACGACCGGAGCCGGGGAAGACGGGACGGACCGGGAAAATGACCGAAACGGCCGGGGACGTCCCGGCCGTTCCTGTCTTCCCGATCCGCGGTCAGAGGGCCTCGGGCCCGCGCACGATGGCGGCAACGCCGGTGCGCGCGGTCTCGACCAGACCCAGCGGCTTCATGAGGGCCACGAACTCGTCGATCTTCTCCGGCCGGCCGGTCAGCTCGAACACGAAGCTCTCCAGCGTCGTGTCGACCACCCGGGCGCGGAAGGCCTCGGCCACCTGGAGGGCTTCCACCCGCTCCTGGCCGCGGCCCTTCACCTTGATGAGGGCGAGTTCGCGTTCCAGCGCCCGGCCGGTGAGCGTCAGGTCGCTCACCCGGTGCACCGGCACCAGACGCTCCAGATGGAGACGGATCTGGGCGATGACGTCCGGCGTGCCGGTGGTCACGATGGTGATGCGGGAGACCGCACGTTCGTGCTCGGTCTCGGACACCGTGAGGGAATCGATGTTGTAGCCGCGGCCGGAGAACAGGCCGATGACCCGGGCAAGGACGCCCGGCTCGTTATCGACCATCACGGACAGCGTATGGGTCTCGGTCGCCTCTGTGGACATGGCCCTGATCGGTTGCATGAGCATTGGAAAGTCTCCCCGGGGCGAGATGGTGCGGATGACATCTGGCGGTGAGGGAGGGGTCGACCCCCTCCCCGGCTCCGGCCGGCGTCACACCAGCGCCGCGCCCCCTGCGTCGATCGCCGAGCCGATCTCCTCGTCGGAGAGGTCGGTGCCCAGCAGGATCTCGTTATGGGCCTTGCCCGACGGGATCATCGGGAAGCAGTTGGCGAGGTTGGCCACGCGGCAGTCGACGATCACCGGCTGCCGGATGGCCATCATTTCCTCGATGCCGCTCTCCAGCTCCGACGGCTTCTCGATGCGCAGGCCGGCCGCCCCATAGGCCTCGGCCAGCTTCACGAAGTCCGGCAGCGCCTCGGTATAGGAGTGGGACAGCCGGTTGCCATGCAGCAGCTGCTGCCACTGGCGCACCATGCCCATGTACTGGTTGTTCAGGATGAAGATCTTCACCGGTGCATTATGCTGCACGGCAGTGGACATCTCCTGAATGGTCATCAGGATCGACGCGTCACCGGCAATGTCGATGACGAGGGCATCCGGATGGGCCATCTGCACGCCGATCGCCGCCGGCAGGCCATAGCCCATGGTGCCCAGGCCACCCGAGGTCATCCAGCGATTGGGCTGCTCGAAGCGGAAATACTGGGCGGCCCACATCTGATGCTGGCCGACTTCCGTGGTGATGTAGGTGTCCCGGTCCTTCGTCTTCTGCCACAGCGCCTCAATGGCCTGCTGGGGCATGATGACGTCGGTGCG
>JBBSSF010000569.1:0-2732 GCA_038242345.1 Hyphomicrobiales bacterium | reverse complement strand
GTGGGGCCGTAGCTCAGTTGGGAGAGCGCTTGAATGGCATTCAAGAGGTCAGGGGTTCGACTCCCCTCGGCTCCACCAGCGCACATTTTTCCGAGTTTTCGAATATCTTCCTTGATGGATGCGGGCTCTCTCCGCTGACGGCGCGGGTCTCAGTCCCGGATGACGTCGTCGGTCCGGATGCTTGTGTTGCCGGTCTTGCGGGCGGTGGGCAGGTTGCCGGTACCGGGAGGTGGACGGCGGCCGGGAGCTGCGGCGCGCGACGCCGTGCGCCTGTTGTGGCGGGGGCGGACAGATTGCCCCGTCGGTCCTCGTGAGGAGTTGACGGCGCGGCATGAGCCATATAGGGAAAGCGGCGCCGGAGACGTGGCCGAGTGGCTGAAGGCGGCGGTTTGCTAAACCGTTATAGGGTTGTAAAGCCCTATCGAGGGTTCGAATCCCTCCGTCTCCGCCAGCCCCCTAAAATTCTCTTTTTTCGTCAGCATCTTGCAGGGTGTCTTGGCGAGATTTGTCGGCAGCGCCAGCCCCATTGGCGCCGGCTGCAAGGTCTGCGACCGTGCCGCCTGTCCCCGGCGCACCTTCCCGATGATCGGTCGCCCGTCCGGCGTCGAGGAGGATCTCGGCCGCTTCGCGCCCTGTTCGTCCCCGGCCGATCGTGGCGGATCGGACACGCTTCCGTCCGAATCCCGCCACCGGCGTTGACACATCTTCGCATTGCAGCGATGTAGAAGGGGACGGTTCCCCTCGGGGATCAAAAGGGAACGCGGACGGCCCTCTCCGGGCCCCAGCCGCGGCTGCCCCCGCAACTGTGAGCGGCGAGCCTCCTGCCACGAAAGCCACTGGACTCCTCATGGGTCCGGGAAGGCGGCAGGGAGGCGATGACCCGCAAGCCAGGAGACCTGCCGTCAGTCGTGGTCATGCGCGAAGCTGCCGGACGGGGTGTTCTCGGCGGTTGTCCATCCGGACACGGGGTGACGGGTCTTCCCGCATCCTGCAACGGGGGCGACTTCATTCGCGGTGACGTGCCAACGACGTCTCCCGCGAGGCCCGCCTCATGCCGCAGTCCGGCACCCATCCGCTTGCAATCCGTTCGACATCCGTCCTCCGCCTGGCGCCGCTCGCGCTTGCCCTCGTCATCCTGCCCGCCCATGCCGAAGACGCAACTTCGGCCGGCAGCCCCGACACCGGTGTCGATGTCGTCCTGCCAACCCTGGTCGTCACCGCCAATTCGACCGACACCCCGGTGTCCGAGGTCGGCTCGGCGGTCACTGTCATCACCGGTGAGGAACTCCAGCAGCAGCAGATCCGCTTGGTGTCGGATGTGCTGCGCGAGGTGCCGGGCGTTGCCGTTTCCTCGTCGGGGCCGACGGGATCGCTGACCCAGGTCCGCATCCGCGGCTCGGAGGGCAACCAGACCCTCGTCATGATCGACGGCATCGTCGTCAACAATCCCGCCGCCTCCGACGAGTTCGACTTCGGCAACCTGCTCGCTCAGGAAGTCGAGCGCATCGAGGTGCTGCGCGGTCCCCAGAGCGCCCTTTATGGCTCGGATGCCGTTGGTGGCGTCATCAACATCGTCACCCGCAAGGGCGACGGCAAGCCGAAGATGACGCTGCGCGCCGAAGGCGGAAGCCTCAGCTCCGCCAACGGACTGGCGACGGTTTCCGGCGGCACCGACACCTACAATTATCTGTTCAGCGCGACGGGCCTCCACACCGGCAACATCTCGGTGGCCGCCAACGGGAGCGAGAAGGATCCCTTCTCCGCCGGCACGCTGCTCGCCAAGGGCGGCTTCAAGCCGACCGAGGAAACCGAGGTCTCCGCCGTCGGCCGTTTCACCCGCTCGCTGTTCGATGGCGATGGCTTCGTGGGGGGCGTTGGCGCCGTGGACGACAAGTCCTCCACCCTCACCAATCAGGCTTTCGGCCGGGTGCAGGCTCAGGCGAACCTGCTGGAAAATACCTGGCAGCACGTCCTCGGCTTTTCTGCCACCAGCCAGGACCAGGAATATCGCGACAAGGGCACCAAGACGTCCACCTATACCGGAACAACGGCCGTCGTCGATTACAAGACGAATTATCTCCTGGCCACCGAGGCGTTTCTGGATGCCAGACACACCTTCACCCTTGGCGGCGACCTCACCTATAACGGGGTGCAGAGCTGGAGCGCCTGGTCCGATCTCGACAAGTCCAACAACGAGGGCAGCCTCGTCGGCCAGTATCAGGTGACGCTCCTGAACGCCCTGACGCTGACCGGTGCGGTGCGGCAGGACTTCAACGAGATGTTCGAGGATTCCACCACCGGCCGCTTCACCGGGGCCTATTTCTTCGATCGCACCGGCACCAAGGTCCGCGGTTCCTATGGCACCGGCGTGAAGAACCCGACCATGTTCGAGCTTTATGGCTATACCAACGGCTATCAGGGCAATCCGGACCTGAAGCCCGAGGAAGCCTATGGGTGGGATGTCGGCATCGACCAGCAGATCTGGGGCAACCGCGTCCTCGGTGACGTCACCTATTTCAACCAGCGCATCACCGATCTCATCACCGGCTCGGGCCAGACGTCCATCAACATGCCCGGAACGTCGAAGGTCAACGGTGTGGAAGTCGGCCTGACCGTGGTGCCGATCGACAACCTGACGATCCGCGGCGCCTACACCTACACCAATGGCGAGGACTCCTCGGGCGCCGAACTGATCCGGCGCGCACCCAACATCGCCAGCCTCTCCGTCAACT
>JBBSSF010000568.1:0-2736 GCA_038242345.1 Hyphomicrobiales bacterium | reverse complement strand
TTCGCCCTCGACGATTTCGGCACCGGCTTCTCGTCGATGGCCTATCTCAGCCAGTTCCCGATCCAGACCATCAAGATCGACAAGTCCTTCGTGCGCGGCCTGTGCCAGTCGCCGGAGAAGGAGGAGCTGACCCGCGCCATCATCGATCTCGGCCACTCCATGCCCAAGATCGTGGTCGCGGAAGGGGTGGAGACCGAGGAGCAGGCCGATTTCCTCGCCACCCATGGCTGTGACCTGCTCCAGGGCTACCTGTTCTCCCGGCCGGTGCCGATCGCCGAGGCCCTTGGTCTGATCGACCGGGTGTTCGCGCAGGCCGGCGATTAAATTTCCGTCATTGTGAGGCCGCCCGGCTGTCGCCCGGGCACGCCTCCTTTAAGATGGCCCCCGATCGGCCCCGGTCCCCTCCCGACCGGTACCGGCCCTTCGGCGGGCCCCCGGGCCCGCACGGGAACGACAAAGAGACGGAAACGAGCATGCACGTCCGGACCAGCATTCACGCAACGCGCCGCCAGGTGCTGATGAGCGGCGCGGCCCTCGGGGTCGCCCTCGGTCTCGGCCGCCTCGGCAGCGCGCACGCCGACGATGCCGCCGCGCTGCCCTGGCACCACGCCACCGCGCTGACCGGCACGCCGAAATATCCGGCCGACTTCGCCCATTTCGACTATGTGAACCCCGCCGCCCCCAAGACCGGCGTCGTGCGCCTCTATGACATCGGCGCCTTCGACAGCTTCAACCCGATCCTGCCGCGCGGCAACGTGCCGTCGGGCATCGGCCTGCTGTTCCAGATGCTGATGACCGCCGCCCTCGACGAGATGGACATCTCCGCCGAATATGGCCTGCTGGCCGAGGCGATCCAGTATCCGGCCGATTTCTCCTGGGTGCGCTATCGCCTGCGCCCCGAGGCGCGCTGGCATGACGGCCAGCCGGTGACCGCCGATGACGTGGTGTGGTCGTTCCAGAAGCTGACCGAGATCAATCCGACCTACAAATATTATTACAGCCACGTGGCGAAGGCCGAAGTCGTCGGCCCGCGCGAGGTGCTGTTCACCTTCGACCAGGCCAACAACCGCGAGCTGCCCCACATCGTCGGACAGCTTCTCGTGCTGCCGAAGCACTGGTGGGAAGGCACCGACGCCAGGGGCAACAAGCGCGACATCAATGCCGGCACGCTGGAGCCGCCGCTGGGCTCCGGCCCCTATCGCATCAAGGCGTTCTCCGCCGGCCAGTGGATCAGCTACGAGCGCGTGCCCGACTACTGGGCGGCCGGCCTGCCGGCGGAACTCGGCCAGAACAATTTCGACGAGATCCGCTACGAGGTCTACCGCGACAGCCAGATCGCGCTGGAAGCCTTCCAGGGCGACCCCCACGACTCGCGCAACGACAATTCCCCCAACAACTGGGCGACCGCCTACGACATTCCCGCCGTCAAGGATGGCCGCATCCGTCTGGAAACCTTCCCCGACCGGGCGTCCGGGATCATGCAGGCCTTCGTCGTCAATCTGCGCCGGCCGAAATTCGCCGATCCGCGGGTGCGCCGGGCGATCAACCTGGTGTTCGACTTCGAGACCCTGAACCGCACCACCTTCTTCGACCAGTACAAGCGCATCCCGTCCTTCTTCGCCGGCACCGAGCTTGCCTCCTCGGGCCTGCCCGAGGGGCGCGAGCTGGAAATCCTGGAGGTCGTGCGCGACAAGGTCCCGCCGGAGGTGTTCACCACCCCCTATGCCAACCCGGTGAACGGCGACACGGACAGGATCCGCGCCAACCTGCGCACGGCGATCGACCTCCTCCAGCAGGCGGGCTGGACCTTCAGGGACCGCATCCTGGTGGATGCCGACGGCAAGCCCTTCACCATCGACTATCTGAGCGCCGATCCGACCTTCGAGCGCGTCGCCCTGCCGCTGAAGCAGGCCCTCGCCCGCGTCGGCATCGAGATGACGGTGCGCACCGTCGACAGCTCGCAATATATCAATCTCGTCCGCGCCTTCGATTTCGACATGATTACGTCGAGCTGGGCCCAGAGCCTGTCGCCGGGCAACGAGCAGAAGGAATATTGGGGGTCGGCAGCCGCCGACAATCCGGCCTCGCGCAATCTGGCCGGCATCAGGGATCCGGCCATCGACATCCTCATCGACCGGGTGATCTACGCCACCGACCGGGCCGACCTTGTCGCCGCAACCCGGGCACTGGACCGGGTGCTGCTGGCCAACAATTTCGTCATTCCCCAATGGTTCATCGACTATGACCGCACGGCGCGGTGGAACCGGTTCGGCCATCCCGAGAAGATGCCGGCCTATTCCGTCGGCTTCCCCACCATCTGGTGGTGGGATGCCGAACTTGCCGCCCGCACGGGGGCACCGAAATGAGCCGGACGGGCCGCTTTCCTCTCGGCCGCCGCGCCTTCCTCTCAGGGCTTGGCCTTGCGGGCCTCGGGATCGGTGCGGCGACAGCGCTCGCTGGCTGTGCCCCGGCTGCCCCCGTTCCGGTGCCATCGGACGACGATGCAGAGGACGTCGCGGTGACGGTAAAAGTCGTCGACAATCGCTACGATCCTCCAGAGGTGGCGATTCGTGCGGGCCAGGCCGTGCGCTGGGAGTTTCTCGGCACCGCAAAGCACGATGTCGTCGCAGACGACCGCAGCTTTGTGAGTGAGCTCGTCATCGACGGCAGCTACACGCATGTCTTCGATGCGGCGGGCGATTTCGCCTATCTCTGCTCGATCCACCCCGAGATGCG
>JBBSSF010000567.1:0-2741 GCA_038242345.1 Hyphomicrobiales bacterium | reverse complement strand
TTCCCTCGTCGGCTCCTTCGAGCTCGGCACGGATCCCGACATCAACACCGTCAACATGAACAACCGGGTGCAGGTGGCGCTCTCCAAGCTGCCGGAGGATGTCAAGCGCCAGGGGGTCGTGGTCAAGAAGAAGTCCTCGGCCCTGCTCGGCGTCATTGCCGTCTACTCGCCGAAGGGCACCTATGACCCGCTGTTCCTGTCGAACTATGTCACCATCAACATCCTCGACGAGCTGAAGAGCGTTCCGGGCGTTGGCGATGCCGGGCTGTGGGGGCCGCAGGACTATGCGGTGCGGGCCTGGGTGCGCACCGACCGGCTCACCGGCCTGAACCTCACCACCGCCGACGTCGTGGCGGCGATCCGCGCCCAGAATGTGCAGGCCGCCGTCGGCCGCATCGGCGCGCGGCCGATCTCCGACGACCAGCAGCTCCAGCTGAACCTGCGCACCAAGGGCCGGCTCGATTCCATCGAGGACTTCGAGAAGATCATCCTGCGCACCAACCCGGACGGCTCGATCCTGCGCCTGGGTGACGTCGCCCGGCTGGAGATGGGCGCGGCCAACATGGACCGCGAAACCCTGTTCAATGGCGGCCCGGCGGCCGTGCTCGCCCTCTATCAGGCCCCGGGCGCCAACGCGAGCGCCTCGCTGGATGCGGTGCGCGCGCGCATGGAGGAACTGGCGCAGGCCTTCCCGGATGATGTCGCCTGGAAGGTCACCTACGATCCCACGACCTTCGTCTCCGAGACCATCCACGAGGTGCAGAAGACCCTCATCGAGGCCTTCGTGCTGGTGGTGCTGGTGGTCTATCTGTTCCTCGGCAGCGCCCGGGCGACCCTGATCCCGACGCTTGCCGTGCCCGTCAGCCTGATCGGCACCTTCATCGTGCTGAATGCCATCGGCTATTCGGCCAACTCGGTGTCGCTGCTGGCCATCGTGCTCGCCATCGGCATCGTCGTCGACGATGCCATCGTGGTGGTGGAAAATGTCGAGCGGGTGATGGAGGAGAACCCGTCCCTCACCCCGGCGCAAGCCACCAAGCAGGCGATGAAGGAGATCACCGCGCCGATCATCGCCATCACCCTGGTGCTCCTGTCGGTGTTCGTGCCGCTGGCCTTCGTGCCGGGCATCTCGGGCGAGCTGTTCCGCCAGTTCGCCATCACGGTGGCGGTGTCGATGTTCCTGTCGGCCATCAACGCCCTCACCCTGTCGCCGGCGCTGTGCGGCGTGCTGCTGAAGCCCGCCCACGGGCCGAAGAAGGGGCCGATCGGCTATGTGATGCGCGGCATCGACCGGGTGCGCGACGGCTATGGCGCCGTGGTCGGCAAGCTGGTGCGCTTCTCCCTGTTCGGCCTCATCGCCGTGCTGCTGTCGGGCGGCGGCATCTGGGCCCTCAACAAGGCGACCCCGACCGGCTTCCTGCCGGAAGACGATCAGGGCGCCTTCTTCGTCGTCGTCCAGCTTCCGGGCGGCGCCTCGGTCGGGCGCACCACCGAGGTCATCCGTCAGGCCGAGGAAATCCTGAAGGAAGAGCACACCGTCTCCGACTACACCTCGGTGATCGGCCTCAACTTCATCGACAACTACTCGGCCTCCAACTCGGCCTTCATCGTGGTCACCCTGAAGGACTTCGCCGAGCGGGAGGGCGAGGAGAACGGTGCCCCGGCAATCCTTGCCCGGGTGGGCGAGAAGATGAAGCGGGTCCAGGACGGCAGCGTCGTGCCGCTGGCGCCGCCGCCCATCGTCGGGCTGGGCACCGGCGGCGGCTTCGCCTTCGTGCTCCAGGACCTCAGGGCCGGCGATCCGAAGACCCTCGCCCAGGTGCTGCGCGGCCTGCTGATCGCCGCCAACCAGGATCCCCAGCTCACCCGCGTGTTCAGCACCTATTCGGCCACCAACCCGTCGGTCTTCCTCGACATCGACCGCGAGAAGGCCGAAGTGCTCGGCGTGCCACTCAATGACGTGTTCACGGCGTTGCAGACCTCCCTCGGCGGTCTCTATGTCAACGACATGAACCTCTATGGCCGCACCTGGCAGGTGCAGGTGCAGTCCGAGGCCAGCGACCGCAAGAGCATCGACGACATCTACCGCATCAACGTCCGCAACAAGGACGGCCAGATGATCCCGCTGCGCTCCCTGGTCGAGGCACGGCTGGAAGTGGGCCCGCCGGCCCTCATCCGCTACAACAACAAGCGCGCGGTGACCGTTCAGGGCGCGCCGGCGGAAGGGGTGTCGTCGGGCCAGGCGCTGGCGGCCATGGAGCAGGTGGCGGCAAAGACCCTGCCGCAAGGCTATTCCGGCGCATGGACCGACACCTCCTTCCAGGAGAAGCGGGCCGAGGGCAAGACGGGCATGATCCTCGCCTTTGCCGTGCTGTTCGCCTTCCTGTTCCTGGTGGCGCTCTATGAAAGCTGGTCAATCCCGGTGCCGGTGCTGCTGTCGGTGTCCGTCGGCCTGCTCGGCGCGTTCGGGGCCATCGTGGTCGCCAACCTGACCCTCGATCTCTACGGGCAGATCGGCATGATCGTGCTCATCGGTCTGGCGGCCAAGAACGGCATCCTGATCGTGGAGTTCGCCAAGGAGCAGCGCGAGCGCGGCGTGCCCCTGCTGACGGCAGCGACCGAAGGCGCGCGCCTGCGCTTCCGGCCGGTGATGATGACCTCGCTCGCCTTCATCCTCGGCCTCTATCCGCTGGTGGTGGCGACGGGGGCGGCCGAGATCGCCCGGCGCAATGTCGGCACGC
>JBBSSF010000566.1:0-2742 GCA_038242345.1 Hyphomicrobiales bacterium | reverse complement strand
CGGCACCGCCGAGCACGACATTGGGCACAGATTCCACCAGAGCGGCGAGCTTCGGCGCCAGGCCGAGGACGATCATGATGAGGCCGCCGGCCGCCGTCACCCAGCGCGAGCGCACGCCGGTGACACCGACCAGGCCGACATTCTGGGAGAAGGAGGTATAGGGGAAGGTGTTGAACACGCCGCCGATGATGGTGCCGACGCCATCGGCGCGCAGGCCCGCGGTCAGCAGCTTCTTGTCCACCTTGCGCTCGGTCATGTCGCCCAGCGCCAGGAACATGCCGGTGGACTCGATCATGACCACGACCATGACGATGCACATGGTGATGATCGGCACCAGGTGAAAGCTCGGCATGCCGAAATGGAAGGGCAGCACCAGATCCACCCAGGGGGCGGCCGTCACCTTCTCGAAGTGCATGATGCCAAGCGCCGCGGCCACGGCCGAGCCGGCGATGAGGCCGAGCAGCACCGCCACGTTGGCGACGAAGCCCTTGCCCCATTTGGTGAGCGCCAGGATCACGCACAGCACGAAGAGGGCGATCGCCAGACCGGTGATCTGGCCATAGGCCGGATTGGCGAACAGCCCCTTCTCGCCATCGACCACCTTGGTCAGCATCGGCAGGCCGCCGCCGGCCCAGTTGATGCCGATGCGCATCAGGGTGATGCCGATCACCATGATGATGGTGCCGGTCACAACCGGCGGGAACAGCGGCAGCAGCCGGCTGATGAAGGGCGCGATCAGCACGCCGAAGATGCCGGCCGCAATCACCGAGCCATAGATGCCGAGAATGCCGACGGCGGGATCCGTGCCCATGGCCAGCATCGGGCCGACGGAGGCGAAGGTGACGCCCATCATCACCGGCAGGCGCACGCCGACAAAATTGCGGAAGCCGATGCACTGCACCAGGGTGGCGATGCCGCCCGCGAACAGATCGGCATTGATGAGGATGGCAATATCCTCCGGCGACAGCTTCAGCGCCCGCCCGATGATGAGCGGCACGGCCACCGCGCCGGCATACATCACCAGAACATGCTGAAGGCCGAGCGTCGCCAGACGCGGGACCGGCAGACGTTCGTCCACCGGATGAACCGTTGTCGTCATGAATTCACCCCTGACTTGCAATCAGTGCCCCGGAGAGCCCCCCGGTCTCGCGACCAGCCCCACCTCTCCCGACACTGTCGTGACTTGAAAAAGCCCGAATGCAAGCGACGCGCCAGTCTTCAGAGTTGCACGCACCCCTGTGCCCAAGCGACAGTCAAAGTGGATACAATCTCCATCCGCGCGTCGGGGCGAACCGGGCCGAACGGCATGGAATTCGCTTGCCTGAGGGCCACCGGCCGTCATCCTGTCCCCGGCGGGACGGGGGACGGGGCCGGAATCCCCGCCGCGGTCCCGGGGGACCGGCCAGCCGGGGTGCGACAGCCCGACACGGGCGCGCGGAGACAGGAGACATCATGCAGGCCGACATTCCCGAGGCCGTGGCCGAGCTGACTGCCGCCTTTCTGCGCTATGAGAAGGCGCTGGTGACGAATGACGTGGCAACCCTCGATGCCCTGTTCCACCCGGCACCGACCACCATCCGCTATGGCGGCGGCGAGAACCTCTATGGCTATGCCGAGATCGCGGCCTTCCGCTCGGCGCGCGCGCCGGCCGGGCTGGCGCGCACCCTGGAGCGGACGGTGATTTCCACCTGGGGGCTGACGTTCGGCACTGCCTCCACCCTGTTCCGCCGCCCGGGCGCGCCGGGCAGGGTCGGCCGGCAGATGCAGACCTGGGTCCGCTTTCCCGACGGCTGGAAGGTGGTGGCCGCCCATGTGAGCATCATCGACGATCCGGATGCCGCATGACCCGGACGAGGACTGCCGCGTCCGGGGCCGAGGATGTCCCGGCGGACCCGGATGCCCCCCGCCCCACCCGCGCCGAGCAGCTGCGTCAGCAGCTGTCCGACGAGATCGTGCGCGGTGCCCTGAAGCCGGGCACGCCGCTGGACGAGAGCGAGCTGGCCCGCCGTTTCGCGGTCTCGCGCACGCCGGTGCGCGAGGCGATCCGGCTGCTGGTCGCCTCGGGTCTGGTGGAGGCGCGCGCCCATCGCGGTGCCGTGGTGGCGCATCCGTCCGAGGCGCGGCTTCTGGAGATGTTCGAGGCGATGGCGGATCTGGAGGCGCTGTGCGCCGGCCATGCCGCCCGGCGGATGACGGCGGCCGAGCGGCGCGCCCTGGAACAGCTTCACGCCGACATGGGCGCGCTGGTGCGCTCCGGCGATCCGGCCCCCTATGCCGAGGCCAACGACCGGTTCCACGACCTGATCTATCAGGGCGCCCACAATGCGCTGCTGACCGAATTCACCCGCGCCGCGCGGGCCCGGGTCTCGCCCTTCCGGCGGGCGCAGTTCCAGAATCTGGGCCGGCTGTCGCTCTCCAACCGCGAGCATGACCGGGTAGTGACCGCGATCCTCCGGGGCGACGCGCCGGCCGCCACCGAGATGATGCGCGCCCACATCGACATCGTCCGCATCGCCTATGATGCCTGGTCGGAGGCCGAGGAGGAGACGGGCGGATAGACCCCGGCCATTGTCAGTCCGCAGATCGTTGAAAACGACTTTGGTTTCCCGACGCAGATTTCTCATACCAGGCGCACGAAGTGCTGACCGCACCTTAGCGCCTGAAGATCAGCAGATTTCCCATATGCCCCAGTGGCATGGGAAATCCGCTTCGGAATACCAAAGAGTCCTTTTCAAGGATCTT
>JBBSSF010000565.1:0-2749 GCA_038242345.1 Hyphomicrobiales bacterium | reverse complement strand
CTTGCAAGGATCCGTTAACCTTATGTGGAAGCGGTCGGCTGCACCACCAGCTCGATGCGTTTGATCTTCTCGTAGAGCTTGATCTCGTCGCTGTAAGGCCACCACGCATAAAGCAGAAGGTCGACCGGCTGCCACAGCCCGACCCAGCCGGCGATGAACAGGCCCTCGACCACCAGGGTCTCCACCAGGCCACCTTCGCGGAACACGCCTTCGGCGAGCGCGGCAAGCCCCAGACAGATCATCAGGAACAGCCCGCCCACCCGCAGGCTGCGCCGGCCGGCGGCGCGGATCTGGTTGAGCTTGCGCCGGTTGGACTGGATCTGCACGTCGCAATAGCGCGCCAGCGCCCGGCGGATCTTCGGCTCCACATCGGGCGTGATCTCGGCCGGCGGGAGGGTGAGGGCCAGACGGATTTCCGACCGGCGCCAGTCATCGCTGGTCTTCAGGATGTCGAGCAGCTGGTCGATGCCGGATTCGTCCTGCCCCTCGCCGAGGAAGGGATCCGGATCGGGCTCGCGGAAGAGATCACGCAGCTCCTTCAGTTCGAGCGCGACGTCGGTCACCAGGATGCTCACGGGCGGGTCCCCTTTTTCCGGCCGGTTGATCGCCCCGGGGCTATCAGACCAGGCATATAATACCAAAGATCCTTGAAAAGGACTCTTTGGTATTCCGATGCAGATTTTCCATGCCTTTGGGGCATATGGAAAATCTGCTGATCTTCAGGCGCACGGTGCGGTCAGAACTTCGTGCGCCTGGTATAATGCCAAAGAGTCCTTTTCAAGGATCTCTGGTGTCAGCCGATCCGGGCGAGACCGGGGAAGGTCTCCAGCAGCCAGAAGGACAGCGCCGTCAGCCGGCCGGAGAGCATGGCAACGCCGGTGACGATCAGCAGCACGCCGATCACCGCCTCCATGTGGCGGACCTTCGAGCGCACCCGGCTCATGAGGGAGAGGAAGGGCCCGGCAAAGAGCGCCGCCAGCACGAACGGGATGCCGAGGCCGATGGCATAGACGGCGAGCAGCAGCGCGCCGCGGCCGACGGTTGCCTCGGAGCCGGCCACCACCAGGATGGCAGCGAGGATCGGCCCGAGACAGGGCGTCCAGCCGAAGGCGAAGGCCAGCCCCATGACATAGGCGCCGAGGGGCCCGGCGGGCTTGCGGGCGACCTCGATGCGGGCCTCGCGATAGAGCAGCGGGATCCGGAACAGCCCGAGAAAATGCAGTCCCATCAGGATGATGACGGCGCCCGCGACCATCGACAGCACGCCGGACCACTGCATCACCAGCCGGCCCAGCGCCGATGCCGTCGCCCCCAGCGCCACGAACACCGTGCCGAAGCCGGCGACGAAGGCGACGGCCGCCCGCGCCACCCGGGCCGGCGCAGCGGCGCCCTTGCCGGCTTCCAGCTCGTCCAGCGACACGCCCGCGAGATAGCACAGATAGGGTGGCACCAGCGGCAGCACGCACGGTGCGGCAAAGGAGACGAGACCGCCGATCAGCGCGTGGGCAAGGGTGACAGTCGACATAAGGGGCACGGACCTCCGCCTGATACCAGCCGCACGAAGTGCTGACCGCACCTTAGCGCCTGAAGGGCAGCAGATTTCTCATATGCCCCAAGGACATGAGAAATCTGCACCGGATTACCAGAGAGTCCTCGTCGAGGATCTTCGGTATGATCCGACCGGGGCCGGAACCGCGCGCACCTTGCCGCCGCCGTGCGGCCGGGGCAAGCCCGGGGGCCCGGACGGTCGATCACGCCGCGCCGGCGCGCGGGGGCCGCCGGTGGCATTCACCAGCCCTGGCTGCGCGCCCGGGCGGTGCCGAGGAACTGGTCGAGGGGCTGGGGGCGGGCGAAATGATAGCCCTGGGCGGCATCGCAGCCGAGGCCCAGCAGGGTGTGCAGCTCGCCGGAGGTCTCCACCCCTTCGGCCACCACCCGGGCGCCCCAATAATGGGCCATGTCGCACACCGCCTGCACGATGATGCGGTCGGCCCGGTCGACATCGCACTCGCGCACCAGGCTGCGGTCGAGCTTGATCTCGGCAAAGGGGATCTGGCGCAGCCGCGACAGGGAGGACTAGCCGGCGCCGAAATCATCGATGGCCAGCTCGATACCGTGGGCCTTCAGCCGGGTCGCGGCATCGAACACGATGTCGGCCTCGCGCACCACCTGGGCCTCGGGGATCTCGACGATCAGCCCGGGCCAGTCCGGCGCGGCGGGCCGGTTGGCCGCCACCAGGGCCGGCACATCCAGGGTGGAGAACACCGACACCGGCGTGTTGATGGACAGTGGCACGCGCAGGCCGGCGGCGGCCAGCTCGTTCCAGTCGGCAAGCGCCCGGGTCAGAACCCACTGGGTGATGCGGCCGACCATCGGGCCATCGGCCGCGGCCAGAAAGGCCCCCGGGGCCAGAAGCCCGAATTCGGGATGGTCGAGGCGCAGCAGCGCTTCCACGCCGATGAGGGAGCGGGAGGCGAGATCGATCTTGGGCTGATACCAGAGCCGGAACCGGTTCTCTTCCAGCGCCCGGCTGATCTGGACGGAATCGAGCTGGTCGATGGCGATCAGGTCACCCTTGACCAGCACCCGCCGCACATCCTCCACCCGGAAGGGCTTGCGCAGGATCGGCAGCATGTTGAGGCCATGGCGCTCGCCGACAAGCTGCACCTGGCGGATGAGTGCCTCCTCCCGCCCCGAGACCAGCACCACCGGCCCGCGATAGTTCTGGACGTCCAGAAAACGGATGAGG
>JBBSSF010000564.1:0-2750 GCA_038242345.1 Hyphomicrobiales bacterium | reverse complement strand
CTCATCACTCATCAATCCACGGATCAAGGGGTGCCTCCTCTCGGAAGCAAACCTTGAATCACATGAGGACCGTTCGTGGAATCCCTTTGTCAACAGAACCTAGTATTCGGGTTTGAAATTGTATTTTCACGCGTGGACTGGAGTCCTATCAAAAGCCTTATCGGTCAACGAGATAGGCGCCCGAAATAATTCCCGGGGAATTGCCCTCGAATTCGACTTCGCAGAAAAGCGAAGATGTGTATTTTCCGGTCTTGCGTCGTCTTTGATGCGCCTTGCCCCTCTTGGATGGGAACATCGCAAATGTCTGGTTCGACTGGCCCGGAGACTCCGGGAACGCCCGAGCTTTGCCTGCCGCCGGAGCAGCAGAAGCCCTACCTCACGACGCGCGAGGCCAGTGCTTATCTCACGCATTCCCTCGGGGCGAAGACCGCGACTGCCACGCTGGAAAAGCTTCGCTGCGTTGGCGGGGGGCCGGTCTTCTGCAAGTTCGGTGGCCGGTCTGTGCTCTATGCGCGCGAGGAGCTTGATCGGTGGGCGCGGGCCCGTCTGTCGTCGAGCTTCACCAGCACTGCCGCCGTTGCCTGATGGGGATGACGTGATGGCCCCGCATCTTGCCCTCCCGGAGCATACCGAACCCGACCGGATCGACTTCGGCCGGGTCAACCGGGCGGCCTTGCCGATGCTGACGGCACTGGTCTCCCGCTGGCTGTCGGATGGCCGGCGGGAGGGAAACGAGTGGGTGGCCCGGAACCCGACCCGCGCCGACCGCCACCCCGGGTCCTTCCGCATTAATCTCCGCACAGGCCGGTGGAGCGATTTCGCCACCGGGGACGCCGGCGGCGATCCGGTCTCACTGGCGGCCTATCTCTCAGGAACCGGGCAGACCGAGGCCGCCCGAAGCCTTGCCGACATGCTCGGAGTGCCGACCCATGAATGAGATGTTCGCGCCGCTCTCCGGAGACGAGCTGGCCATTGCCAGGAAGGCGACCCCGAAGACCCGCACGAAAGCCCCCATCGTGCCGGTTCCCGACGATGCCCCGCCGATGGCATTCCGCCACCCGAAACATGGCGCACCGGCCCATGTCTGGCCTTATCATGACGCCGAAGGGCGCCTGGTCGGCTATGTCTGCCGCTGGGATTTCCCCGACGCCGCGGGCAACCCGGCCAAGGAGGTCCTGCCGGTGACCTTCTGCGATCTGGGCAACGGCAAGCGGGACTGGCGCTCCAAGGGCATTCCGGCGCCGCGCCCGCTCTTCGGGCTGCCGGAGATCCTCGCCCGGCCCGAGGCGCCCGTTCTCGTCACGGAAGGCGAGAAGACCCGGGATGCCGCGGCCGCGCTGTTCCCCGATTTCGTGGTGACGACGCCGGCCCATGGCGCGAAGAGCCCGCATTTGACGGACTTTGCGGTTCTGGCCGGCCGGGCCGTTATCATCGCCACCGACCATGATGCCGCTGGCCAGAGCTATGGCGACCGGGTGTTCGAGCTGGCCCGGACTGCTGGAGCGACCTCCATTCAGCACCTCCCCCCGGATCGGCTGGGTGCCTGGATCTGGCGGGAGGGCGAGAAGGTGCTGCGCGACGGGCCGGTGCCGGATGGCTGGGACCTGGCCGACGCGCTGGCCGAGGGCTGGACCGCTGACGCGGTGGCTGCACTCCGGGACGATCCGGCCTTCCTGTCGCCCTACCAGGATGCGGCGACACGGGAGACGGCCCGGCGTCGGGAGGCTGGCGAGCCGGAGGAGCTGGTGCGCTGGCCGTTCCGGGTGGTCGACACCGGGGTGGAGCGTCGGGTTGAACAGAAGGAGGATGGCGTCACGATCCTGAGCTGGCGCTGGTTCTGTTCCGTGCTTGAGGTCGTGGCCGACACCCGCAGCACGGACGGCGAGGACTGGGGCCGGCTTCTCCGCATCGTTGATCGGGATGGCCGCGCCAAGGAATGGGCGATGCCGATGTCCATGCTGGCTGGCGATGGCACAGCCTATCGGGAACGCCTCCTGTCCCTCGGCCTTGTGATGGCGCCAGGAAAATTCGCTCGCGAGGCGCTGCACGAATATATCTCGACCGCGCGGCCGGGCGAGAAGGCGCGGGCGGTGACGGCGCTTGGCTGGTCGGGCGGGAACTTCGTGCTGCCGCGCCAGACCTTCGGCGACCAGACCGGTGAGCGGATCCTGTTCCAGTCCGATGGCGGGCTTGAGGATCCGTTCCGCAAGGCTGGTACGCTGGCCGACTGGCAGGACCGCATCGCCCGCCCGGCGATCGGCAATAGCCGGCTGGTGTTTGCGCTCTCGGCGGCCTTCGCGGGGCCGCTCCTGCATCTGACCGGGGCCGAGGGCGGTGGCTTCCACTTCCGGGGTGGTTCGTCGATTGGCAAGACGACGACGCTGCAGGTCGCGGCATCGGTTTGGGGTGGCCGGGACTTCATCCGCAGGTCGTGTCCCACGGCGTGGTGTAGCTTCGCGGGGGTGGTCATCGGCGGATCGTCGGGCAAGGTCGGGTTTGCGAAGACGCAACCTGATCGAGGACCCACCGATGACCGACGAGATGATGAGCCTGAAGGACCTGCTGGCCAAGAACGCCGATGCGGATGTCCTGCGCGAGATGATCGGCTTTGCCGCCGAACGCCTGATGGAGATGGAGGTCGGCGCGCTCACCGGCGCCGGCTACGGCGAGAAGAGCGCCGAGCGGCTGGTGCAGCGTAACGGCTACCGTGAGCGGGACTGGGAGACGCGGGCGGGGACGGTCGAGCTGCG
>JBBSSF010000563.1:0-2762 GCA_038242345.1 Hyphomicrobiales bacterium | reverse complement strand
GAGCGAACGGATTTTCCTTCCCCGTTGAACGTGGATCGAACAAACCAGAAGCCAGATACCAGAACCCAGAGAAGACAACAAAGAAGGACCCCTGACGGGGTCGTGCATCCGCCCCCTTCCGCGGCTCCGGAGGCGCACAGCCCGGCCCCGGCGGGCGACCCTGCCGACGACATCGTCGAGGCCTTCGACGCCTACAACGAGGCGGCGCGGGGGGCCGGCTGGCCGGTGGCGCTGGATCTCTCGGCGGAGCGGCGGGCGGGGCTGGCCCGGCGGCTGGCGGAATGCGGCGGGGTGGCCGAGTGGCGGGCGGCCATGGCGCGGGCCCGGGCCTCGCCCTTCCTGTGCGGCGATAACCCCAAGGGCTGGCGGGCCAGCCTGAAATTCTTCCTGCAGAAGTCGTCTTTCCAGAGTTTGCGCGAAGGGTCCTATGATGACCGCAAGAAACACGCTGCCTTCGACCGGCAAAAGCCTGTCAGCCCTGCCTCTGCCTTCGCTGCCGTCGCGGACAAATACGCAGCTCTCGGCGATGCGGGAGGCGGATACGGGTTCGATGCGGATGGAAATTCCGGCGGCGCTGGCGCTGACCGACGCGGACAGGTCGACTATCTGCCGCCTGATCGGGGAGATCGACGCGGCGCTGACCCCGGCGCCGGGGGCGGCGGTGATGACGACGGTTTCGGCGCTTCTGGCGGGCTATTCGGGGGCGTCGCTTTCGCCTGCTGAGGCGGAGGCCCGGGCCCGGGTGTTCCTCGTGGCGCTGGACGACATCCCCGCCCGGGCGCTGGCTTCGGCCTGCCGGGCGTGGGTGCGGGGCGAGGGGCTGGCGGCCGGCGACAACCCGGCCTTTCCGCCGGCGCCGGCCCAGCTGCGCCGGCTCGCGGTGGCGGCGCTCCTGCCGGCGCGGATGCAGCGCTTCCGGCTGGGCCAGCTTCTTGAGGCGCGGCCAGTGCCTGCGGTTTCCGATGCCGAGCGGGCGGCCATGGGGCAGCGGATCGCGGCGCTTCTGCGGCCGCTGCGGGAATCGCTGGATGCGGGGAGCGCGGCATAACGAAGGCGCGGGGACGGCGGCGCAAGGCGGGCGTGATCCGCACGGCAACCGGCCGGCCGAGCCGGGCGCGGACGCGGGCCGGTGTGGCGCGGGTGATCGACCGGGCACGGGACCGGATCGACATGGACCCGATGCGCACGGTTCTGGCCACACGCTGCCGGCTCTACGGCCTGACGGAGGCCGAGGCCCGCCTGCCGGAAGCCGGCTATCCGCTGGGGCGGCTGATGCTGGCCGGCTTCATCACCCGGGAGCAGCACGACGCCGCGCTGGCCTGGCTGAAGGCGCGCAATGCGTGGCTGAAGGCCATCGACGGACGGGCGCTCTATCGCGAGCACGCGCCGGAAGCGCCAAGCGACCTGAGCTTTGAAGAGTTCTGCGCCGAGGCGATCGCGCGGTGGGCGCGGGTCTCCGGGGAGATCGAATCGGCTGCGCGGACCAACGGGCTGGCTCCTGCGGCCGTGGTGCGGGCGCTGGAGGCGCTGATGGTGCGCGGCGAGGATCCGGCACCGGGCATGGCGGGGCGGGTGGGGAGGATGCTGGTGGCAGTGGTGGGACAGTTCAATGCCAGTTCGGCATCTCGCTAAATCTCCGCTAGACGGTCTGGCGGTCAATTTTCGGCGTATAAGCCGAAAAATCTCTTCCAGCAGACTGAAACCGGAACCACGACAAGCAGCGGGAGCCCGAATAGGGTCTTGACTCTGACTATTGGAATCGTGGATGTTCAGTTTCGGTTCCTCTTGGGGAGCCGAAAAAGGGTAGGCCCACCTCGGTGCAACGAGGTGGGCCTGAACTGAAACCGCCGAAAGGCGGCTAGGACGTGATCACCGGAACAACATGTCTTGTGAGATGTTGCCCGTCAACCCGCTTTCGGCATGTTAGGACTAATTGACATGCTTAAGCAGACGCGCAAGCGGTTGCCCGATGCGGTTGTCGCGGTCATCAAGCTGGCCCGAAAGCTGGGGTACAAGTATGAGGTCATCGCCTCCTACTTCGTCATCAACCAGGGCCGGATTGCGGATGTGATGAAGGGGCGGATCGGCCCCAATGTCGCTCCCGCGACCGCGCTGCCGTCGGACTTCCCGGCGTTCAAGTGAGAGATGGCCCGGTGGCTTCGGTCGCCGGGCCTTTTCGTGTCCGGCGGAAGGCCCTACATTAACACCTGTCCCGGGCAATCCCGCACGCGCGGGGATCGTGAGAGACGGGCAGAGCCCAAGGGCCATCAGGGCGGAACATGAAGCACGCAAGGATCACGTCCGGAGGATCTCTCGGCATGCGGATCGCCGACGCGCTCGGTGACCTGATTCTGCTGTTGCCGCGCCCGCCCGCCCGCCGGCGACGGAGACCTTCGGCTGAGGAGGCCTTCCGGGGGGACTGGGAGCGTCTGGGCAAGGACATGCGCAAGGCGGTCGCCAAGGTGCGGGCGGATGGCTGATGGCGACGTGGTGCGCAGGAAGCGGCAGCGTCCGCCAGAGGAAGACCTCTCCTGACGTCGCAACCTGACCTCCTCTGAAACAGTCCGACACCTTCTGACAAATAAATTGTTGCTCCGGAAAAGATTCGCCCCCCAAATCATCCCCGGTTTGATCATCCATCGTTGCGCCCGGAGCTGACATCTCCGGGCGCTTTTGCGTTTCCGGGGGGGCTTCATGCGCATCTGGCCCTTTGCCCGGCGTGGTTCCCCCGCCGAGACACGGGCGGCCGAGGGGGAGCTCTC
>JBBSSF010000562.1:0-2764 GCA_038242345.1 Hyphomicrobiales bacterium | reverse complement strand
CCTTGGCCCGCGCCGTGCGCATGAAGGGTTCGGCCAGCACGTCGATGAGGCTGGTGCGCATGATGCGGGCGAGGATCGCCGCCTGGGGCAGGCCAAGGGCGACCGACGGCAGGATCAGCGCCGTGAGCGCCGGCCCGACGCCCTTCTCCCAGCCGGGAAAGCCGCCCGAGGGCAGCCAGCGCCGGGTGACGGCGAGGAGTTAGATGAACAGCAGGCCGAGCCAGAAGGTGGGCACGGCGATCGCCACCCGGGTGACACCCAGCACCAGCCGGTCCACCGGCCGGTGGCGCCCGGCCGCCGCCACCACGCCCGCCGGCAGGCCGACCCCGAGCGCGATCACCATGGCCATCAGCCCGAGGGGCAGCGACACCCGCGCCCGCTCGGCAATCAGCCCGGCAACCGGCACGCCATAGGTATGGCTGAGGCCGAAATCCCCGACGAGAAGACCGGAGACGAACAGGCCGTAGCGCACCAGGGCCGGCTGATCGAGACCGAGCTCGGCCCTCAGCGCCGCCAGCGTCTCGGGCGTTGCCCCGGTGCCGAGCATGACGAGGGCAGGATCCCCCGGCAGCAGCTCCAGCACCGAGAACACGACGAGGCTCGCGACCAGAAGGGTTGCCGCGAGCGCGCCGAGACGGCCGAGGAGAAAGGCCGGCATCACCGGCGTCCGGATGCGCGGATCACTTCTCCCAGTGCACCCCGCTCATGTCGTTGGCCGGCACGGGATAGTTCTCCCACAGGCCGACCAGATCGGCGCGCCACACGCCGACCTTGGGCAGCTCGAACAGGAAGGTGTTGACCGCATCCTCGGAGAGCTTCTTCTGCGCCTTCTGCAGCAGCTCGATGCGCTTCGTCTCGTCATTCGAGGCGGACAGTTCGGCGATGATCGCGTTGAAGTCCGGCGAGTGATAGCCGAAATAATAGGTCGGCCGGGCATAGATGTCGATGTCGGCCGGCTCGGTGTGAGCGATAATCGTCATGTCGAAATCATGCCCTTTGAACACCTGGTCGAGCCACTGGGCCCATTCGACCGGGATGATCTCGGCCTTGATGCCGATCTCGGCCAGCTCTGCGGCGATGATCTCGCCACCGCGGCGGGCATAGGCCGGCGGCGGCAGCTTCAGGGTCGCCTTGAAGCCGTCGGGATAGCCGGCTTCCTTGAGGAGCTTCTTCGCTTCCGCCGGATCATAGGGATAGGCGCCAGTCAGATCGACATAGGCCGGGTTCTGCGGCGAGACATGGCTGCCGATGGGCTGGGCGAGGCCGAAGGTGGCACCGTCGATCACCGCCTTGCGGTCCACCGCATGGGCGATCGCCCGGCGCACGCGCAGATCGTCGAAGGGCTTCTTCGCGTTGTTGAGGGCGAGGATGGTCTCGCCCTCGGTGGTGCCGATCACCACCTTGAAGCGGGAATCGGCACGGATCTGGTCGAGGGCCTCCGGCGCGCCGAACTGCGGCAGCGCGTCGATGGCATCCGACATCAGGGCGGCAAGCGCCGCGTTCGGATCCGGGATGACCTTGAACACGACGCCGTTCAGCTCGGCCGGCGTCCCCCAGTAGTCCGGGTTGCGCTCCAGCGTGATGTGGTCGCCCTTCACCCATTCCCTGAAGCGGAACGGGCCGGTGCCGACGGGCTTCGCCTTGGCATCCGCCGCCGAGGCCTTCGACAGGATCACCGCATCGCCCCAGCCGAGATTGAAGGCGAGGCCGCCGGTCGGCCGCTTCAGCAGGATTTCGAGCGTCAGTGGGTCGACGACCTTCACATCCTCGATGGGCTCAAACAGCGCCTTCTGGGCGTTGACCGAGTCCGGACCGCGGGCGCGGTCGAGAGAGAACTTGGCATCTTCCGCCGTGAACGGCGCGCCATCATGGAATTTCACGCCCGGGCGGAGCTTGAAGCGCCAGACCTTGCCATCCTCGGACACGGTCCAGCTTTCGGCGAGCAGCGGCTGCACATGGCCGGTCTCGTCGATGAAGGTGAGGCCCTGGAAGACGTTGACGGTCACCGTCTCGTCGATGGCCGCCGCCGCACCGGCGGTCGGATCCAGATGGGGCGGCTCCAGCACGATGCCGAGGACGGCGGTGTTGGACGCCCGGTCGGCGAGAGCCACCCCGCCGCTGCCGGCCACCAGCAGGGCGGCAAGAACGGCGCCCGCGGCGCGATGGACGAGACGGTCGGCAGACTTCGACACGGGGGCTCCCCCTCCCTGAAGGACTCCTTCGCGCCGGCGAAACGACGAGCGCGCTTCTTCGGCACTGCACAGACTGGAACAGATTGTCTCCCGCCTGTCGAGGGCCGGCGCCGGGGAAGCGACCATCAGGCACTCGTCAGATGCCGCGCACGCTGGCATCATCCGCGGCGATGCCGGATTCCCGTCTCGCGGGTCCGTCAGCCTGCGACCAGCCACGGAGATCCGGATGACCTTCCTCGCCCGTCCCGCGCGCGCCTTCGCGCTTGCCGCCCTGCTTGCCACGACGGGGCTCGCGACGCTTCCGGCCGCCGCCGCCGATCTCACCCTCCTGCTGATGAACGACATCGACCAGATGGGCGGACGCCCGGCCGGCGGCTATGACCGGATTTCCGGTGTCGTGGCGGCCGAGCGCGCCAAGGTCGGCAAGGACACCGGCACCCTCCTTGTCATGCACGGCGGCGATGCGCTGTCGCCGTCGCTGATGTCCGGCTTCGACAAGGGCGCCCACATCGTCGATCTCATCAACAGGATCGGCGTCGACTATTTCGTGCCCGGCAACCACGAGTTCGACT
>JBBSSF010000561.1:0-2774 GCA_038242345.1 Hyphomicrobiales bacterium | reverse complement strand
TGCGTTCGGCCCGGATCGCCCGGCGCAGCAGCGCGGGGTCGATGCGGTCGGGCGGCGGCGGCAGGGTGCCGGGTCCGACCAGCAGGCCGGCGCCATCCAGATCCGCCTTCAGATCCTCCGGCAGCACCGCGGCGATGCGGGAAAGGGCGGCGCGGGCAGCCTCCTGCAAGGGGGCATCGGCGCGCTCGGCCACCCAGCGCGAGCCGAGCACCAGCGCCTCGATTTCCTCGGGCGAGAACATCAGCGGCGGCAGCAGGAAGCCGGGCTTCAGCACATAGCCGACGCCGGCCTCCCCCTCGATGGTGGCGCCCTGGGCCTGAAGGCTGGCGATGTCGCGATAAAGCGTCCGGAGGCTGATGCCGAGGGCCTCGGCCAGCACATGGCCGGGCACCGGCCGGCGGTGCCGGCGCAGGAGTGTCAGAAGATCAAGCAGGCGATCGGCGCGGGACATGACGCGAGTGTCGACGCCCCGGGCAGGATTCGCCATCCCGGGCGGACAGGAAATTCGGGTCGCCCGGACGGCAGGTCCGGACGGCCCGAAATTCAGGAGCGCAGGCGCTGGCTCATACCAAAGGTCCTTGCAAAGGATCCTTTAGTATTCCGGTACGGATTTCTCATGCCATTGGAGCATATGAGAAATCCGCTGCTCTTCAGACGTACGGTGCGGTCAGCACTTCGCGCGGCTGGCTCACTCCGCCGCGTCGGCCAGCACCGGATAGTCGGTGTAGCCCGGCGCGCCACCGCCATACATCGTCTCCAGCACCAGCCCGTTCAGCGGTGCCCTGGCGGCGATGCGGGCGACGAGATCCGGGTTGGCGATATAGGCCCGGCCGAAGGAGACCGCATCGGCCTTGCCGGAGGCCACCGCCGCGGCGGCGCTGTCGGGATCATAATTGCCGTTGGCGATATAGGTGCCCTTGAAGGTCTGGCGCAGCAGCGGCATGTCGCCGGGCGAGCCGGCCGGGGCGCGCACGAACAGGAAGGCGATGCCGCGCGCCGACAGCTCCTGAAGCAGATAGCCGAAGGTGGCCTCCGGATCCTCTTCCAGCGGCATGTCGTTGTCCGGGCCCTGGGGCGAGATGTGGACGCCGACGCGCTCCGCCCCCCAGACGCCAATCGCCGCGTCCGTTGCCTCCAGCAGGAAGCGGGCGCGGTTCTCCACCGAACCGCCATAGAGGTCGGTGCGCAGATTGGTGAGCGGATTCAGGAACTGGTGCGGCAGGTAGCCGTTGGCGCCGTGGATCTCCACGCCGTCGAAGCCGGCCTCGCGGGCATTGGCGGCGGCACGCGCATAATCGGCGATGATGCCGGGGATCTCGTCTGTTTCCAGCGCCCGCGGCGTCACATAATCGCGCTTCGGCCGCAACAGCGCCGGATGGCCCTTGGGGCGGAGCGCGCTCGGCGCCACCGGCAGCGCGCCGGCCAGATGCTCGGGATCGGAAATGCGGCCGACATGCCAGAGCTGGGCGACGATGTGGCCACCGGCGGCGTGCACGGCCTCGGTCACCAGCTTCCAGCCCGCCACCTG
This sequence comes from Hyphomicrobiales bacterium, assembly GCA_038242345.1. Classification (GTDB taxonomy): domain Bacteria; phylum Pseudomonadota; class Alphaproteobacteria; order Rhizobiales; family Segnochrobactraceae; genus JBBSSF01. The sequence goes on along the minus strand of JBBSSF010000561.1, from coordinate 1,246 downwards.
CTCGGCCGACCACAGGCCGGGGGTGTCGGGATAGCCCACCGCCGTCGGGCTGATGGCGGTCGCCTCGCTGAGGATGAGGCCGGCGCTCGCGCGCTGGCGATAATAGTCCGCCATGAGGGCCGTCGGCACCCGGCCGGGCGCGGCGCGGCAGCGGGTGAGCGGGGCCATGATGATGCGGTTCGCCAGCGTCAGCGCGCCAGCCTGGACAGGATCGAACAGGGTCGGCATCGATACCTCGACGGGTTGTCGTCCGGAATGCGGCTCCCGAGCGATCCGGACCGGCGGGAGGCCCCGATCCGGATTGTTCGAGATTTGTCGAATATTGGTCGTCCCGACCCGGGCGGCAAGGGGGCGGGCCCGCACTTTTTTTCGCGTGACCGCTCCGCCGGCTCAGGGCGCGGCGGGCTCCGGGGGGCCATCTGCCACGGGCGTGGCGTCCGGTGCCAGATCCGCGGCCAGCGCCGCCAGATGGGGCCCGGCGGCGGCCAGGGCATCGCGCTCCAGAGCGCGATAGCGCGCCAGCACCGTCTCCCCGAGGGCCGTCAGGGCGGCGCCGCCGCCCCGGTCGCCACCGCGCTGGGCGCTGACGAGGGGAGCGCGAAACAGATGGTTCAGCTCGTCGATGAGCAGCCAGGCGCGGCGATAGGACATGCCGAGGCGGCGTCCGGCGGCGGTGATGGAGCCGGTCTCGGCGATCGCCTCCATGAGGCGCGCCTTGCCGGGGCCGAGCACCCCGCGGCCATCATAATCCACCCGGATGAAGAGACGTCCCGTCGGCATGGTGCCTCCTCCGCTCCGGCGTCCGAGAGCATGTTCAAGCGACGTGGATACCGGTCTGCGTGAAGGAAATGCGCAAGATCAGGATCCAGAGCCTTTTCCCGTGAGCCGGGACGACCGGAAAGGGCTCTAGCGCGGATCCGGCAGCGGCATGGCACGCTCGGCCAGCCGCACCCAGAAGGATGCGCCGATGGGGATCAGGGCATCGTCGAAATCATAGGCCGGATGATGGAGGCTGGCCGAGGACCCGTTGCCCAGCAGGATATAGGCCCCGGGCCGGGCCTCCAGCATGAAGGAGAAATCCTCGGCGGCCAGCCGCGGTTCGGTATCGCCGGCGGAGCGCTCCGGCCCGACGATCTCGGCGGCCACCTCGGCGGCGAAGCGGGCACAGCCGGGATCATTCACCGTCACCGGATATTCCCGGGCATAAGTGAGGGTGGCGCGGGCGCCATGGAGGGCGGCGGTGGTC
>JBBSSF010000560.1:0-2774 GCA_038242345.1 Hyphomicrobiales bacterium | reverse complement strand
GGACACGCGCGGCGTCTATCGGAAGGGTCCCGTGACCCTGGTCTGCTCCGCGCTCCCCGTTCTGGCCGACACGCGAGATGCCGGATCCCCCGCGGGCCCCCGACGCTCCGAGCCGGGTTCCGGGGGCGGCTTCGCACAGCGCGGTTCCTGTCACCGCGACAGGCGGGGTTGCGCCGGAGGGGCGGGCGTGGTTTCGATCCGCGCCCGCCCCTTCGTGTTTCTGCCGGACGTGTCCGATGCCTGCTGACTTTTCCGTTGCCTGCGCCCGGCCGCTGCTGGTGGCCCGCTTTCCCGCGCCGCGGCGGATGCTGGGCTGGGCGATCAACCGGCCCGGCTTCTGTCTCGCCGACCGGGTCGCCTGGCTGGAGGTGCGTGACGCCGACCTGCCGGAGGGCTGCGATCCGGTCGCGATCCTTGAGGCGCGGCTGGCGGAGGCGGGGGTGGCCGGGGCCGTCGGCCTGCTGACGGCGCGCGACGTGCGCAAGTTTCATGTCGCCCGGGCGGATGTCGGCGGGGTGGCGGCCATGTGTCTGGCGACCGTCGGGCTTTCCAATGCCGGCCGGGTGGGGGCGACCCGCACCGACTGGCATCCGCCGAAAGCCGGCACCATCAACGTGCTGGCGAGCGTTTCCGTGGCCCTCACCGAGGCTGCCTTCCTGGAGGCGCTGTCGATCGTCACCGAGGCGCGCACGGCGGCGGTGATGGAGCTGGGGCTCAGCCGTCCGGAAGGCCGGGTGACGGGCACCGGCACCGACTGCATCGTGCTGGCCGCGCCGCCCGACGGCGGAGCGGAGCCCTATGCCGGTCTGCACACGGCGGTCGGCGAGGCGCTCGGGCGGGCGGTCCATGCGGCCGTGGCCGCGGGGGCCGGGGTGTGGCGGAAAGAACAGAGCGCGACCGTGATGGCCGCGCTCGGTCTGTCATGACCGGATCCCGGGGGGGCCGGAGGCCCGGGCGGCCGTGACCGCCGGGGCCTCCGCGCCGGGGATCAGCGCCTGGTGAGGGCGCGCAGGCCGAAGCCGACGATGACGAAGGTCCAGCCCTGGAACATCAGGTCGATGGACAGGAACAGGCCCAGCACCCACAGGCTGTCGAAGGGCCAGCGGGCGAGGATCATCAGGCCGAGCAGGGTGGTGACCACGCCGCCGGCGACGATCCAGCCCCAGCCCTTCTGCTGGCGCGAGGCGAAGCCGACGATGAGACGCAGCAGGCCGGCCGCGATCAGCGCGATGGCCAGCAGCAGCGTCAGCGCCGCATCGGCCCGGGTCGGGTCATAGAAGGCGAAGAAGCCGGCGGCGCAGTAGAACAGGCCCGAAATCAGGCTGAACAGGAAGCCGCGCCATTCCTTCACGCCGATGGCGTGGATGATCTCGGCGATGCCGGCGACCAGCATCAGGATGCCGATATAGAAGATGGTGACGATCGAGGAGGCGAAGAGGTTCGCCCCGGCGATCAGACCGAGAATGATGAGGGCGGCGCCGAGAACGGCGAACCAGACCCAGCCCGAAGGCCCGCCGACGAGCCGGGCCTGCAGCGAGCCGGGGCGGATGGGATCGGCCATGCGGATATTCCTTGCCTCTGGGTTCGGACGGCAGGATGCCGGATCCGGGTGCACGGACCGGCTCGGCCGTCCGCGCGTTCGGCCAAGTGTAGCGTCCTTTCCACGGGCGGAAAGCCGCCGTCACACCCGAATCCCGTTCTCTGATGCCGCAGGGGCGTCGCCGCCGCGCCCGCAAATGCCGGCCCCCTATCCGAAACAACCCGGATTCCGCGCAAAATGGGTGGTGTTCTCCGGTGTGGGCGGGTAGAACCGCGCTTCCTGCAACCAGAGTACCGTCATCCGCACGGCCGGAGGTCTTCATGTCCGCATTCGCCCGTTCGCTTGGGCCCGTTCCGCTGTCCCTGTCCGGTCTTCGGGCCGAGATCATGCGGGTGGCGGCCGGCATGGCGCCGCGCGTGGCGGCCGTGGACGGTCTGACGCGGGTGCGGGCGACGCTGACGGGCACGGCGGATCTTGGCCCCCATGCCGAGCTGTTCGGCGAGGCGCTGGCGCTGGGCCTCTCCGGCATCGCCGGCGTGCCGACGGCGGATGTGGCGCCGGTGGCGGCGGTGGCGCGGCTTCAGGCCCGGATGATGGCGATCCGCCTCGATGGCCGCCTGCTCGTCGCCTTCTCGCCGGAGCGCGACTGCGCGGTGGCCGTCGATCCGGCCGCCGGCGCGCCGGTGCTGACCCTGGAGGCCTGCTGCGCCGACCGGCGCACGCTCGCCTCCTTCACCATCATCCTGCCGCCGGCCCGGGTCTGATCCGGGCGAACGGAAGCGCGCCGGCTGCTCAGAGCTTCGGCCGCTTGCGCGGGAAGATCTGGTCGGTGACGCCGAAATCCATGTAGCCGAGGCGCGACAGCGGCTTCACCCGGGTGAGATCGAAGATGCCGTCGACGAGGGCCGCCTCGTCGATGTGGATGCCCACCACCTGGGCCAGCGCCAGATAGCGGTCGATCTTGCGGCCGGAGAGATCCGACAGGGTCTGGATGCGCAGGAGCTTGCATTCCAGCGCTGCCGGTGATTCGCCCACCCGGGGCGGCGCCACCAGGGTGGAGGGCACCGGCGTGAGGCCGGCCCGGGCAAATTCCGATTCGCCCGGCGGCAGCGGTGCCGAGGTCTCGTTGACGGCGTTCATGAGATCGAAGGTGGCGAGATTGCACACGCACTCGCCGGTCGCCTCCAGATTGGTCGCCGTGTCCTTCCAGCCCACCGACGAGAAGGCGACAATG
>JBBSSF010000559.1:0-2780 GCA_038242345.1 Hyphomicrobiales bacterium | reverse complement strand
GGTCCCTGGAAAAGGATCCCTTGGCATTGCGGTGCGGATTTCTCATGCTCTTCGAGGCAACGGGGGAACCGCACCGCAGGCCCGGCGCGCGCCTGCGGCCGGGCCCCGGAGGGCGCCGACCGGCGCCTCCCGCCGGCAGCGGGAAATCATCATTTGGCCGTGATGAGGTCGCGCGGGAACCATGCTTTGCGGCGATCCTTGCCGGGTCCGAGAACGACCCGGCCCGGTGCCGCCTCCGGCCACTGCCCCCCGCTCCGCGAGGCGGGGCCGGACCGGGTCTCTCCACCGGACCCCGTGCGGCCGGGTTCCACCGGACGCGGACGAGCCCCGGCCGCGGGACGCCAACTCCCGCTCCCCGACTCCCGCTTCCATGTGCGCAAGCCGGATCCCGGGTCTTGACGGGCTCCCCGTCCGGGCGCATTCCGGCTGCGAGCCCCGTTGCGGCGGAAGCCGCCCGTCAGGTCCGAAGGCGTCGCCCGTGCAGAAACGATCCCTGACCCTGTCCGGACACCGCACGAGCCTTGCGCTCGAGCCGGAGTTCTGGGCTGCCCTGGAGGCGGTCGCGGTGCGGCGTGGCGTGAGCCTTCCCGCGCTCATCGGCGAGATCGACACCACGCGCCCGCGCGCCCGCGGCCTTGCCTCGGCGGCCCGTGTCTTCGCCCTGCTCAATCTCGATCACAGCCCGCCGGTGCTGGAGGACTGAGACCCGAGCTCCTTTGAAACGGACTCTCTGGGATTCCGATGCAGATTTTCCATGTCCCCGGGGCATGGGGGAAATCTGCTGATCTTCAGGCGAACGGTGCGGTCAGCACGTCGTGTGCCCGGTCTGAAGGCCCGGCGCCCGGCGGAACAGCCCGGGCGGCACGCCCACCCGGGCCTTGAAGGCCCGCGTCAGATGGCTCTGGTCGCAGAAGCCGCAGGCGAGCGCGACGTCCGCCGGCGCCAGTCCCGCCGCCAGACGACGCCCGGCCGCCCGCACGCGGATGTCGGTCAGAAGCGCATGGGGCGTCAGGCCGGTTTCCTGCCGGAAGGCCCGGATCAGCCGCGTGCGCGGCAGATCGGCCACCTGGGCCAGCCGGGCCAGATCCACATCCTCATCGAAATGGGCTTCCAGAAAGGCCCGCGCCCGGGCGACGGGACCGGATTCGCCAAGCCGCCGGTCGTCCGCGCGCGCCACCAGGCCGCCATGCCGGCCGAGCATCCGCCCATAGGCCTGCCACAGGGCCGTGTCGGTGACGAGGGCACCGGCGCCGTGCTCCAGCCCGCGATGGGCGGCCAGAAAGATCGCCACCAGCTCCGGATCGGCCACCACAGGCTCGGGAAAGGCGAGGCTGCCGGACACCCGCCGCTCGGCCACATCCTCGGCCACCAGCCGCAAAAGTTCCGGGGCCGGATAGGTCATGCGGTAGCTGTAGAAGCCGCCCTCGGGCTCGCCATCATGGACGACGCCGGGATTGACGAAGCACAGCTGCCCGGCGGTCGCCCGGTAGCGCACCCCGCCCAGCCGGTAGCTCTCGCAGCCGGCCTCGATCACCCCGATCACGAAGGTGTCGTGGGTGTGCGGCACATAGGCATGGGTGCGGAAGGTCGCCGACAGGCATTCGAGACCGCCCGCCCGCTCGGCCCGGAAGAAGCGCGCCTCGTCGCGCGCCCCGGCCGGGGCGGCGGCAAGGGCGGCTTCCTGACTGAGGGGATCACGGGCAGCGGCTCGGCTCATGCTCCCATCCTGCACCGGAAGCGGCATCCTGTCCCGGCAGATCTTGCCGGCAGCGACGCAACAGCCGCGGACTTCCCGCCGGCAGCGACGTCATTTCCCCTTTTCGCCCGGGACATGAACAGTACAAATGGCACTCGGGCCACCGGCCGCGCCCCTGTCGGCCGGCGGCCCCCCGGTCAGGGCGCCCGGGCAGCGGCACCCCCGTCGCATCGCCCGGCTTCATCCCAGGGAGCGGACCCCTGAACGGCACCTTCATCACCATCGGCGTGGCGATCATCCTGGCCCTCGTGGTCGCCCTCGTCGGCCCGATGTTCGTCGACTGGACCGTCTATCGCGCGGCCTTCGAGGCCGAGGCCGGGCGGGCGCTGGGCACGCGGGTGCGGGTGCTGGGCGGCATGGAGCTGCGCCTGCTGCCGAGCCCGTGGCTGACCGCCCGCGAGGTGCGCATCGGCCCCGCCGAGCAGGCGCTGGCCTCGGTGGAGGAAATCACCGTCGACATCGACCTGACGCCGCTGCTGCGCGGCGAGGTGCGGGTGCTCGACCTCGCCCTCAGCCGGCCCACCCTGCGGCTGGCGCTTGACGCCGACGGCCGGCTGGCCCTGCCCGCGAGCCGGGAGCCCCCGGCCGGCCCCGCCCGGCCGTGGCCGGATCCGGATGCCGTGCGCATCGAGCGGCTCGCCCTCACCGACGGCTCCGTGGAGATCCTCCGGCCGGGCCGGGAAACCGTGCGGCTCGACGCCATCTCCGGCCGGCTGGAGGCCCAGAGCCTCAAGGGCCCGGCCCGCTTCGACGGCACGGTGACCGCTGATGATGCCGAATTTGGCGTGAAGCTCGGCGCCGGCGCGCTTCAGCCCGACGGGTCCGTGCGCCTCAAGGCCACCGTCACCCCGGACGAAACGCCTGTCATCGCCGACTTTGACGGCACCCTGACGACCGCCGACGGGGCCCCGGTGGCCAAGGGCGCCGTCAGCCTGGGCACCGCGCCGCCGGCCCGCAACGCCGAGAATCCGCCGACGCCCTGGCACATGACGGCCAGCGTGGAGGCGACGCCGCGGCTGGCCCG
>JBBSSF010000558.1:0-2785 GCA_038242345.1 Hyphomicrobiales bacterium | reverse complement strand
TAATTGTCCTTCATTCAATTTGCTGTAGGTGCGACAATTTATTTTTTTTTTGTTGTTTTTTTTTGTTATTTTTTTTTTATGCTGTTTCAAAAAATAAACGACAGCGGATATTTTTCCGCAATATCCGACGACCTTATCGTCGCCTTTCCATCATTCCAAAAAGCTATATATGTTAAGGATAATCTATCAACTACACTGCCATTATATAAAACACTCACTTCGCTAGGAAGGAGATTTTTATTGTTTGATATTAGATTTTGTCCAAAATATTGGAACGTTGGACTTGCTTTTGCACTAGAAAAATATTGATATATTGCGATTAATATTCCAATTACACCAATAAAAGTACCTACCCATCCTTGTCCTAAAATTTGCAGTATATTATTAAATTCAAGCATTTTCTATATCTCTACCAACCTATCGCCCACAGAAGCGTCAACATAGCTCTCGTTAGGAAAAAATTGAATTTCAGTAGACTTGTATAATCCATGAGAGCGAAAAATGTGACTCATACCAAAGGTCCTTGAAAAGGATCCTTTGGTATTCCGATGCGTATTGCTCATGCCATTGGCGCATATGAGAAATACGCCATCCTTTAGACGGATGGTGCGGTCAGCACTTCGTGCGCCTGGTATCACTCACGTGGATACGAACTGGTGGGCGGTGAGGGATTCGAACCCCCGACACCCTGGGTGTAAACCAGGTGCTCTAACCAGCTGAGCTAACCGCCCGTCCTGTCGCTGGCGCCTGTCTAGGGCACCGGACGGCCGGACGCAAGACCGCGTCCCGGCCGCCGGTTCCGGGCAGGTTTCAGCTCTCGTCGCTGTCCGGGTTGCGGCGCCGCCAGACCAGGGACGACCACAGCGACAGGCCGATCAGCGTTGCGCCGATGAGGCCGGTCAGCACCTCCGGAATGTGGGCAAGGGTCTGGAGATACATGATGAGCGCCAGCACCAGGATGGCATAGAAGGCGCCGTGCTCCAGAAAGCGGTAGTGCCCGAGGGTGCCGCGGTCGACCAGCATGACGGTCATGGAGCGGACATACATGGCGCCGATGCCGAGGCCGATGGCGATCACGAACAGGTTGTTGGAAAGCGCGAAGGCGCCGATGACGCCATCGAAGGAGAAGCTGGCATCCAGCACTTCCAGATAGAGGAAGGAGGCGGCGCCGGCCTTGTGGACCACGTCCATCTGCTCCTGGGTGGCATCCATGATGTCGCCCAGCGCCCCGACGGCCAGAAAGGTGAGCAGGCCCCACACGCCGGCCTCCAGGAACACCGGCCCCTCTTGCGCCGGCAGCGCCCGGGAGAACAGCACGAGGGTGACGAGCACCACCGCCACCTCGGCCCCCTGCACCACCGCCACCCGGCTGAGCCGCTTTTCCAGGGCGCCGATCCAGTGCACCCGCTTCTCCGCATCGAAGAAGTAGCTGAGGCCGACCATGAACAGGAAGGTGCCGCCGAAGGCGGCGATGCCGACATGGGCCTCGGTCAGGATGCGGGCATATTCATGCGGCTGGCGGATGGCGAGCTGGAGGGCCGACCACGGATCAAGGGAGGCAGCCACGGCGACGATCGCCAGCGGAAACACGATCCGCATCCCGAACACCGCGATCAGGATGCCCCAGGTGAGGAAGCGGCGGCGCCAGACCGCATCCATGTCCTTCAGGATCTTGGCGTTGACGATGGCGTTGTCGAAGGACAGCGAGATTTCCAGCACCGACAGCACGGCGCAGATGAAGAGCACCGAAAGGGCTCCGCTGAGGGTGCCCTCGGCGGACCAGCCGATCCAGGCCCCCAGAAGAAGCCCGGCCACGGTGACGGCCAGGGCCCAAGTATAATAACGCAGGGTTGCCATCATGCACCCGGAAGTGTTCAGCGGTCTGTCAGGGGCGGGCGGGATCGGGAAGGCGGTCGCGCCGCACGCGGAGGGAGCGGTCCCGGCCACTGGCCGGGACGCTGCCGCGCAGATGGGGTGTCTCCCGGCCGGATCCAACCATGAATCCCGCGCCCGGCGCCGATCCGTCCCCGGCTGTGGCAGAAGCGCCACGCCCCACCGCCCCTACCCGGCCACGAGGTCACTCCGGCTGAGCCGGCGCAGGGCGATCCCTTCCCGCGCCTCGTCGCGCCGCTGCCGGTCGAGGGCGGTGAAGGTGTAGCGCACATGGCCGCGCATGGCCTCGCCGGCCGCAGCCCCGTCGCCGGCGAGAATGGCGCTGGCGATCGCCCGGTGCTGGGCAAGCAGGGCGGCGGAAACCTCGGGCTGGCTGAACAGGCGCCGCCGGCTGAAGAAGATGTCCCGCCGCAGCATCTCGGCCAGCCCCCGCATCACATGCAGCATCACCAGATTGTGGGACGCCTCGTGGATGAGGGCATGGAATTCGAGATCGGCCTCGGCTTCCGCCTCCCAGTCATCGCCGGCCGCCTCCATGCGGGCGATCACGGCGCGGATGGCGGCCCGCTCCGGCTCGCTCGCCCGTTCCGCCGCCAGCGCCGCCGCCTTGGCCTCCACGGCTTCCCGATATTCGAAGAAATCGTCGGCGACCCGGTCATCATGGGCAAACAGGGTGGCGAGCGGCTCCGTCATCGGCGCAAGAAAGCGCGCCACCACCGAGCCGGTGCGCTCGGTCACCAGCAGGCCGCGCTGTTCCAGAAGCTGCAACGCCTCGCGCAGCGACGGCCGGGAGACCCCCAGCCGCTCCGCCAGCTCGCGCTCGCCGGCCAGCCGCTCGCCCGGACGCAGCACCCCTTCCAGGATCAGCCGCTCCAGATGGGCCGCAACCGCT
>JBBSSF010000557.1:0-2787 GCA_038242345.1 Hyphomicrobiales bacterium | reverse complement strand
TCCCCGCTGTCGTCTCCCGGGCGCACGGCGGCGGGGGAGCGACAGTCCCTGGCTGGACGATGCGTCCTCTTCCCGGTTGATCCGGGTTATGAGCGATGTGTCTGGTCGGTGTTCCGACGGACGGGTCAGGCCCGGCGGCTCCGCCAGGCCTCGAAGCGGGCGACGAGCCCGCCGGCGCCGCGCGGCGCGAGATAGACGGCTGCGATCAGGAACAGGCCATAGACCACCCCCTGCAGGCCCTGGGACACGGATTCCGCCAGCCCGGGCACGAAGGTGATGAAGGCCGCCCCCACCAGCGCCCCCGGCAGCCAGCCGACGCCGCCGATCACCAGCCCGACCAGCAGGCCGATGGAAAGCCAGACATGGAAGCTGTCCGGGGCGACGAACTGGATGACGAGGGCCGAGAGCGCGCCGGCCACCCCGGTGATGAGCGCCGAATAGCCGAAGGCCAGCACCTTCATGCGCGTCACCGGCACGCCCATGGAGGCGGCGGCGAGCGGATTGTCCTTCACCGCCCGGAAGGCGCGGCCGGTGCGCCCGGCCACCATGTTGCGCACCAGCCAGTAGAGCGCGCCGCCGGTGACGAGGGTGATGAAATAGAGCCACTGGTCGGCATCGACGGGCAGGCCCGCCGGCGGCTCCGGCTTGTCGAGGACGATGCCGCTGACACCCCCGGTCCAGTGCTCCAGCAGCGAGAGCTTCAGAATCTGCGGCGTGGCAACGGCGAGGGCGAAGGTCGCCAGCGCCAGATAGATGCCGTCGAGCTTCAGGGCCGGAAAGCCGAAGCCGAGCCCCAGACCGAAGCAGACGGCGCCGGCGGCCACGATCGCCAGGGGAAAGGGCACGCCGAATTCCGAGATCAGGATGGCCGCCACATAGGCGCCGGCGGCAAAGAAGGCGCCGTGACCAAGGGAGAACTGGCCGCTGGTGCCGGTCAGGAGGTTCAGCCCGAGGATGGCGATGGCATAGACCAGCAGCTGGGTGATCTGGAACACCACGAAACCATCGGCCAGGAAGGGAAACAGGCACGCCCCCGCCAGAAGGAGGGCGAGACCGAGGGCCCTCGGGCGGGCCGGCGTGCGCGGCGCGGCAGGCGCACGGGCGCGCGGGGCAGGCAGGATCTGGTCAGTCAGCATGGCAGCGGAGCGCTTTCACCTTCGGGGACGGAGCCGGACATGGGGGTGTCCACTCTCACAGCCGCTGCACCGTGCGCCGCCCGAAGAGGCCGGCCGGCCGCACGAGCAGCACCGAGACGATGAGGAACAGGGCGATGGGCAGCTTCAGCTCGCTGCCGACGACGGGGATATAGGCCCCGGCGAGGGTCTCGATGACGCCGACCAGCAGGCCGCCGGCCACCGCGCCGCCCGGGCTCGACAGGCCGCCGAGCACCGCGCCGGCAAAGGCGTAGATCAGGATCGACAGCATCATGTTGGGCTCCAGGAACACCAGCGGCGCGATCATCATGCCGGCCACCGCGCCGATGCCCGAGGCCATGCCCCAGCCGAGCGCCGTCATGGCGTTGACCCGGATGCCGACCAGACGGGCGCTTTCCGGATTGGCCGCCGCCGCCCGCATGGAAAGCCCCAGCCGGGTGAAGCGGAAGAAGCCCCACAGCAGGACGAGCAGCAGCAGGGTGACGACGATCATGCCGGCCTGATGGCGGCTGATGCGCAGCCCCTCCACCAGCGGCCCCTCGCCGAACGGCGTCGGAAAGGGCTTGATGGTGAAGTCCCAGAGGAAGCCCGCCAGACTGTTGAAGATCGAGAACAGGGCGATGAACACGATGATGTGGGTGAGCACCGGCGCCCGGTGGAGCGGCTTCAGCACGGTGCGCTCCAGCGCCCAGCCGCCGGCAAAGCTCAGCCCCACCGTCAGCCCGAAGGCGGCCCAGTAGGGCAGGCCCCAGGCCATGAGCTGCCAGGCGATATAAGTCGAGAACATCGCCATCTCGCCCTGGGCGAAGTTCAGATGGTGGATCGCCTGGTAAATCATGACGACGGCCAGCGCCAGGCAGGCATAGATGCTGCCGGCGGCGAGGCCGGAGACGAGCTGGGTGAACAGGAAGTCCATCGCTCAACACCCCAGATAGGAGGCCCGGATCTTCTCGTCGGCCTGGATTTCGGCCGCCGGTCCGCTCATGACGATCTCGCCGGTTTCGAGCACATAGGCCCGGTCGGCAATGCCGAGGGCCAGATGGGCGTTCTGCTCGACGATGAGCATGGCGGTGCCGTCGGTCTCGTTCACCTGCCGCAGGATCTCGAAGATGCGGGCGGTTATCATCGGCGCCAGACCGAAGGACGGCTCGTCCAGAAGCAGCAGCTTCGGCCGCAGCATCAGCGCCCGCGAGATCGCCAGCATCTGCTGCTCGCCGCCGGAGAGCGTGCCGGCCTGCTGCAGCCGCCGTTCCCGCAGACGCGGAAACAGGGTGTAGAAGCGCTCGATGTCGTCGGCGATGGCCCGGGCGCCGCGGCGGCTGATGCCGCCGAGCTGGAGATTTTCCTCCACCGTCAGGCTCTGGAAGGTGCCGCGGCCATCGGGCACCTGGGCGATGCCGGCACGCGCGATGTCCTCGGTGCGGGCGCGCTGGATCGGCCGGCCTTCCAGCCGGATCTCGCCCTGCCGGTCGATGAGGCCGCACAGTGCCCGCAGCGTCGTGGTCTTGCCCGCGCCGTTGGCGCCGAGCAGGGTGGTGATGGAGCCCGGTGCAATCTCGAAGCTCACCTGATGCAGCACCGTCAGCGCGCCATAGGCCGCCGTCAGCCCGCGCACCTCAAGCAGCGGCGCCAT
>JBBSSF010000556.1:0-2797 GCA_038242345.1 Hyphomicrobiales bacterium | reverse complement strand
CCTCCGGGTTGCCGAGGCCGTTCTGCACGGTGAGCGCCCACGTTTGCGGCCCGACCAGATGGGCCGCCGCCTGAACGGCCGACCGGGTGTGCATGCCCTTGGTGAACACGATCAGCAGATCGCACACGCCGGAAAAGTCGGACGCCGGGCCGATCGGCAGCTTCAGCACATGGCGCACGCCATGCCGCGTCAGGCGCAGGCCCTCGGCCCGCACCGCCGCGATGGTCACCGGCGACACCTCGATCAGGACGACATCATGGCCGGCAAGCGCCAGCGACCCGCCGAACAGCCCGCCCATGGCGCCGGCGCCGATCACCCCGATCCGCATGAGAAGTCTCCCCTTTTTCATTCTTCCGGGCCCGGCTGCACGCCGGGCCTCCCGCATGTGCCCGCACTCTGCGCCGCCTCGGCCGGCTTTCGCAAGCGGTTCGATCTCAAATAATTTGATCTCAAACTATCTTGCCGGCGCCGCGACTTTCGTCTAGCGTCCCAGTCCAAGGAAGGCCGGGCGGCAGCGCCCAGAAGCCTTTCAGGCCATGGGGTTGGAGACGAACAGGGAGCTGCGGTCCGGTCCGGACCGCGGACAGGGAAGATGTGTGCGTCCGCACCTCGGGCGCCCGCCGCCCGATCCCGTCTCTGCCTTCAGGGTCAGCGGAGCCGCGGGAGAGACGCCATGGATATTCAGCTGTTGATCGACAACACCGACTGTGCCGCCGGCACGGGCGCCACCTTCGACCGGATCGACCCGGTGACGGGCGCCGTTGCCAGCCGGGCCGCGGCCGGTAATGTCGCCGATGCCGTGCGCGCCGCCGACGCCGCGGCGGCCGCCTTCCCGGCCTGGAGCAAGACCACCCCGGCCGTCCGCCGCGCCCTGCTGCTCAAGGCGGCCGACGAGCTGGAAGCCCGCATGGCCGAGTTCCAGGCCCTCATCACCGCCGAGACCGGCGCGACGGCGCCGTGGGGCGGCTTCAACGTGATGTTTGCCGCCGGCGTCATCCGCGAAGCGGCCAGCATGACGACGCGGATTGCCGGTCAGGTGATCCCGTCCAACAAGCCGGGCACCCTGGCCATGGCCATCCGCCAGCCGGCGGGCGTGTCGCTCGGCATCGCGCCGTGGAATGCGCCGGTCATCCTGGGCGTGCGCGCCATCGCCATGCCGCTTGCCTGCGGCAACACCGTGATCCTGAAGGCCTCCGAGCTGTGCCCGGGCGTGCACCGGCTGATCGGCGAGGCCTTCCGCGATGCCGGCCTGCCGGCGGGTGTCGTCAATGTCGTCACCAACGCGCCGGCCGATGCCGGGGCCGTGGTCGGCGCCCTCATCGCCCATCCGGCGGTGAAGCGCATCAACTTCACCGGCTCCACCCGGGTCGGCCAGATCATCGCCGAGACCGCCGCCCGCCACCTGAAGCCGGTGCTGCTGGAGCTCGGCGGCAAGGCGCCCTTCCTCGTTCTGGATGATGCCGATCTGGATGCCGCCGTGAATGCAGCCGCCTTCGGCGCCTTCATGAACCAGGGCCAGATCTGCATGTCGACGGAGCGCATCATCGTCGACGAGAAGGTGGCCGATGCCTTCGTGGAAAAGCTCGCGGCCAAGGCGAAGGGCCTGCCGGCGGGCGATCCCCGCGGCGCCGTGGTGCTGGGCTCCCTCGTGACGCCGGAAGCGGCCGCGCGAGTAGAGGAGATGATCGCCGATGCCGTCGCCAGGGGCGCGGTGCTGGCCGCCGGCGGCAAGCGCACCGGCGCCATCGTGGAGGCCACCGTGCTCGACCGGGTGACCCCGGAGATGCGCATCTATTCGGAAGAATCCTTCGGTCCGGCCAAGCCGGTCATCCGGGTGTCCGGCGAGGAGGAAGCCATCCGGGTTGCCAACGACACCGAATATGGCCTGTCCTCGGCGGTCTTCAGCCGCGACATCCGCCGCGCCATGGCGGTGGCGGCCCGCATCGAGAGCGGCATCTGCCACATCAACGGCCCGACCGTTTCCGACGAGGCGCAGATGCCCTTCGGCGGTGTGAAGGCCTCGGGCTATGGCCGCTTCGGCGGCGATGCCGGCATTGCCGAGTTCACGGACCTGCGCTGGATCACCATCGAGGATCCGGATCAGCATTATCCTTTCTGATCCATCCCGGGGACGGAGACCGGCCATGAGCACCGACGAGACGACACCGGCTGCCTGTGACGAGCTGATGGTGCCGGCCGCCTTCACCGAGGTGCTTGGCTACCATCTGCGCATCGCCCAGGAAGCCTCCTTCCAGGCGATCCGCCAGGCGGCGGGCACCGAGCTGAAGCCCGGCTGGTACACCATCCTCACCATCCTCTCCGAGACCGGTGGCCTCACCCCGTCGGAGCTGTCGCGACGCTGCGGCCGCGACCGATCCACCCTGACGGCGACGCTGAAATCCCTTGCCGGCCGCGGTCTCATCGACCGTCAGCGCAATCCGGACGACCAGCGCAGCTACCGGGTGATCCTGACGGAAGCCGGCATCGCCATGCAGGCGCGCCTGCATGATGTCGCCCGCAATCACGACCGTCGCCTCGACGAGATCGTCGGCGCCGACAAGGCCGTGGTGCTGGCGGCGCTGCGCCGGATCGTGCTCGGCCTCGGCGGCGCGGCCGAGAGCGAAGCCGAGGATGACGAGCCCCCCCGCCGGAGCACCCGCGCCGCGGCGGCGGGCTGATACCAGGCGCATGAAGTGCTGACCGCACCATGCGCCTGAAGGACAGCGAATTTCTCATATGCGCCAATGGCATGAGAAATCCGCATCGGAATACCAAAGAGTCCTTTTCAAGGATCTTT
>JBBSSF010000555.1:0-2798 GCA_038242345.1 Hyphomicrobiales bacterium | reverse complement strand
GAGCATGTGCCGGGTGACCGACGACACCCGCGCCCCCGAGGCAACCGCCGCCTCCACATAGGGGATCATGGAGAGGGCGGCGGCCGCGAGATCGGTATCGGCCGCGTCCGCGCCATAGATCACCCGGTCGACCCCGGCCAGGAGCGCCGGCGACTGATAGGCCGCGCGGCCGAGCATCACGCCGTCCAGGCTGTCCAGCAGCCGGCTTGCGGTATCGAGATCGGCGATGCCGCCATTGATGCCGACGAAGAGATCCGGCCGCGCCGCCTTCAGCCGGATCACCCGGTCATAATCGAGGGGCGGAACGGAGCGGTTCTCCCGCGGCGACAGGCCCTTGAGCCAGGCCTTGCGGGCATGGACCCAGACCGCATCGACGCCGGCGGCCACGATCGCGTCGACCAGGGTGTCGAGAGCCTCTTCCGGGTCCTGATCGTCGATGCCGATGCGGCACTTGACGGTGACGGGAACGGAAACCGCGGCCTTCATGGCGGCGACGCAGTCGGCCACCAGCGCCGGCTCGGCCATCAGGCAGGCGCCGAAGCGGCCATCCTGCACCCGGTCGGACGGACAGCCGACATTGAGGTTGATCTCGTCATGGCCGAAATCCACGCCGATGCGGGCGGCCTCGGCCAGCGCCTGCGGATCGGAGCCGCCGAGCTGGAGGGCGAGCGGGTGCTCTTCGGCCGCATGGCCAAGCAGCCGCGTGCGGTCGCCGAAGCGGATGGCATCGGCCGTCACCATCTCGGTATAGAGGAGGGCCCGGGACGACAGCCGGCGATGGAAGACGCGGCAGTGCCGGTCCGTCCAGTCCATCATCGGGGCGACGGCGAAGATCCGGGTCCGTCCGGCCGGTCCCGCCCGGTAAAGGCTGTCCATCATCGGTGTCCTCTCGCGCCGGCCCAGGGCGGGCGGGTGGATCGAAGAGGATGCCTTATACCCGCTTTCCCGCCGCCGTCAGCGCCTTTCCGTGGGGCCGGGGCCGGTTTTCGCGCGGAAAACCGGCCCCGGACAGGTCCGGATCAGGACGGAAACACCCGGCCGAGCGCCCCGTCGATGGCCTCCCCGATGCGGTCGATGTCGTCGGCCGTCGAGATCAGGGCGGGGGCGAGGCACAGGGTGTTGTTGAAGCCGGCCAGCGACCGGTTGGTGGCGCCGATGATGACGCCCTGGCCCATGCAGTCGGCCACCACGGCCTGCACCTTCTTCTCGTCGGCCGGCTCCCTGGTGGTCCGGTCGGCCACCAGCTCGGCGCCGCAGAACAGGCCCTTGCCGCGGACATCGCCGATGATGCGGTGGCGCTCGGCCAGCCCGTTCAGTCCGTCGATCAGGCGCGCGCCCATGGCCTCGGTGTTGGCGATCAGGCCCTCGTCCTCGATGATGCGCATGTTCTCCAGCGCCGCCGCCGGGCCGGAAACGCAACCGCCGAAGGTCGAGATGTCGCGGAAGAAGGACATCGTGTCGGTCGGGTCGTCCTTGAACATCTCGAACACGGCTTCCGTCGTCGCCGTGCAGGAGATGGCGGCATAGCCCGAGGCCACGCCCTTGGCCATGGTCACGAAATCTGGCTCGACGCCATAATGCTGATAGCCGAACCACTTGCCGGTGCGGCCGACACCGCAGACCACCTCGTCGATGTGCAGCAGCACATTGTGCCGGCGGCAGATGTCCTGCACCTTCTCCCAGTAGCCGGCCGGCGGGGTGATGACGCCGCCGCCCGCCGTGATCGGCTCCAGGCAGAGCGCGCCGACGGTGTCCGGCCCCTCGCGCAGGATCACCTGCTCGATGGCGTCGGCGGCCATCTCGCCAAAATTCTCCACCTTGCCCCATGGACTGCGATATTCGAGGCAGTGCGGCACCTCGACGAAGCCCGGCGGGAAGGGGCCATACTGCTCGCGGCGCTGGCCCTGACCGGCGGCGGCCAGCGCGCCGATGGTGGTGCCGTGATAGTCGCGATCGCGGTAGAGGATCTTGTACTTGCGGCCACCATGATGACGGTGCGCCAGCTGGCGCACCATCTTGAAGACCTTCTCGTTGGCCTCGGAGCCGGAGTTGGAATAATAGACCCGGGTCAGCCCCGGCATCTTGGAAACGAGCTTCTCGGCGAAGGTGGCGCCGGCGATGGAGCCCGAGGCGGCGGCGAAATAATTGAGCTTCACCAGCTGGTCGCGCACCGCATCGGCGATCGAGGTGCGGCCATAGCCGACATTCACCGTCCACACGCCGCCCGAAACCGCATCCAGATATTCCCGGCCCGTGGCATCCCACAGCCGCATGCCCTTGCCCTCGACGAAGATGCGCGGATCCGTCGTCTCGAAGGCCTTGTGCTGCACCAGATGGTGCCAGACATGGGCGCGGTCGGCCTCCACCACATGGCTGAGGTCGTTGGTCCGCGGGAGGGTGTTCATCGCTGCACTCCGTGTCACGGGAAGCCGTCCCGGCGCTTCCCCCGTGGGGCGCGGTCGGCGGATCGGAAGGGATCCCCGCCGGTCTGCCACCGGCGGGTCCCGGAAATCCGGCCCGGCGGAGACGCGGGACCGCGCCCTCCCGTGCGACGGGCGCTGTCCCCGTTCCCGGGGGCTGTCATACCAGCCGCACGAAGTGCTGACCGCACCTTAGCGCCTGAAGGGCAGCAGATTTCTCATATGCCCCGATGGCATGAGAAATTTGCACCGGAATACCAAAGGCTCCTTTCGAGGACCTTTGCTATAAGAGCTGCCCGCCCGGCGACCTGCCGGGCTCTCCCGGATCCCGGAAGTCCGTCATGGATGTCTATCAGGCCTTCTTTTCCCTGAAGCCCG
>JBBSSF010000554.1:0-2808 GCA_038242345.1 Hyphomicrobiales bacterium | reverse complement strand
GGCCGTCGCCGGACCACACCTGATGGGCGACGGTCTCGCCGGAGACCTGACGGTCGCGGATGCCGTCGGAATTGTAGATCTTCACGAAGGGCTTCTGCTTCTCCAGAAGCGCCTGCAGCTCCTTCAGGTCGGCCGGATTGGTGTTGCACTGGGGCTTGCCCAGATAGACGAGGGCCAGCGACATGACTTCGGTGGGCGAACCGAACATGCCGATCTTGCCCTTCAGCTCCGCCGGCGGCTCGAACAGGGTCTTCAGGCTGTCGGTCGGCCCCTTGTAGACGCCGGTGTCGATCGTATAGGAGGTAATGCCCCAGACGAAGGGGAGGGTATACTTGTTCTCGGGATCCCAGGCCGGCCCCTTCCACTTCGGATCCAGATTGCCGAAGTCGGACATCTTGGGCGCGTCGATCTCCTCGATCAGCCCTTCCTTGGCGAAGATCGGCACGAAATCCGACGAGACGACCACGATGTCGTAGCCGGTGGCGCCGGACTTCAGCTTGGCCAGCAGCGTCTCGTTGGAATCATAGGTGTCGACATTCACCTTGATGCCGGTCTCTGCCTCGAACTTCTTGGTGAGCTCCTCGGAGGTGTAGTCGGTCCAGTTGTAGATGTTCAGCTCGCCCTTGGACTGGGCAAAGGCCGGGGCGGTGAGCGCCGAGGCGGCCAGAAGGGCGGCGGCGAGAAGGGAAGCTGCGGATTTCATCGGGGTCACGAGGCTCCGTCGGGGGATTTTCGGGGGTCAGACCGGTTCGGCGCCGCTGCGCCGGGTCATGATGAGGGCGAAGGTCACGAGGATCGTCGAGATCAGCAGGAGCAGGGCGGAGACGGCGTTCACCTCCGGCGTCACGCCCAGCCGCATCATGCCGTAGATGTAGACCGGCAGGGTGGTGGCGCCGGCATCCGCCACCATCATGGAGATGAGGAAGTCATCCAGCGAGGTGACGAAGGCGAGCATCGCCCCCGACAGGATCGCCGGCCACAACAGCGGCAGGGTGATGCGGCGGAAAATTTCCCGCTCGGGGGCGTAGAGATCGCGCGCCGCCGTCTCCACTGCGTCGCCCATGTCCTTCAGCCGGGCCTGAATGGGCAAAAGGGCAAAGGGGATGCAGAACACCGTGTGGGCGATGATGAGGTTGCCGAGGCCGAGCTTCAGCCCGATCGCCGAGAAGAACACCAGCGTGGTGATGGCGACCACGATTTCCGGCACCACCAGCGGCATGGCGATGAGGCCGACCACGGTGTCGTGGCCGGGAAAGCGCCGGCCGCGTTCCAGGGCGAGGGCTGCCAGGGTGGCGATGATGGTGGAGAGGACGGTCGCCACCACGGCGATGATGAGGCTGTTCAGCGCCGCATCGCGGATCTGCGGGTTCTGCGCCACGCGGTGGAACCAGCGCAGCGAGAAGCCGGCCCACACCGTCGTCAGGTTCGAGGCGTTGAAGGCGTAGACGACCAGGATCACCAGCGGCGCATAGAGGAACAGGAAGACCAGCGTCGTCAGGCTGGACAGCCCCGGCGTGCGGCGCCAGTCGAACGGGCGGCGCGGCCGGGCCGTGACCGGCACCGCATCCAGCACCTCCTGGGGCGTGCGGCGGGTGCTCATCGGGCCTCCTCGGTCTTCCGGGCGCGGTGCAGCTGCACGATCATGACGAGGAGAACGGCTGCCGCCATGAGCACGGCGAGCGCCGCGCCAAAGGGCCAGTTGCGGGCCGAGCCGAACTGGGCCTGGATCAGGCTGCCGATCATGAAATTGCGCCCGCCGCCGAGAAGATCCGGCGCGAGGAAGGAGCCGAGCGCCGGCGCGAAGACGAGCAGCGCGCCTGCGGCAGCACCTGGACGGGCGAGCGGCCAGATCACCCGCCGCCACACCGCGAACCGGCTGGCATAGAGATCATGGGCGGCCTCGATCAGGCGCACGTCGATGCGCTCCAGGGTCGAATAGATCGGCAGCACCATGAAGGGCAGGAAGGTGTAGACGAGGCCGAGCAGGATCGCGCCGTCATTGTAGAGAAAGGGCAGCGGCGCGCCGATGAGGCCGGCCCCGGTCAGCGCCTGATTGAGCAGGCCCTGGTCCCGGAGGATCACCACCCAGCAATAGGTGCGGATCAGCATGTTGATCCAGAAGGGCAGGGTGACGACGAACAGCAGCACCTTCTGCCGTTCCTTCGGCTGGCAGACGATGAACCAGGCCACCGGCCCGCCGATGAGGAGGGAGAGCAGCGTTGTCGCCGTCGCCAGCCAGACCGAGCGGGCGATGATGATGAGATAGTTCCAGGTGAACAGCAGCGTGTCGTCGAAATCGCGCTCGAAGAGGAGCTGCACATAGGCGCCGACGGTCCACGGCTGTTCCACGCCGCCATAGGGGTTGGGGGACAGGAAGGAATAGGCGACCGCCACCAGCATCGGGATCGCCATGAAGATGCCGATGACGAGGATCGCCGGCAGGAGCAGGAGGAGCGTGCGTCCGCGGCTCATGGGGGCTCCCGGTCAGGCGGAGGGAAAGGACCGCTCGGCCGCGGCCGGCCAGTCGAAGGAAACGCGGTCGCCGGTGAGCACGCCGTCCGGCGGCGTGCCCCGCAGCCGCGCCCGCACGGTCACGCCCTCGGCGACATGGGCTTCCACCAGGCTGTCGGCGCCGAGGAAGGCGATCTCCGAAACCATGCCGACGATGCGCCCGCCGGTCTCGCCGGCCCGCACCGTCACCCGTTCGGGACGCACCGCCACCAGCATGCCGGCCTCCCCGCCCAGAAGGGCCGAGGGGATGAGGTTCGCCTCGCCGATGAAGTCGGCCACATGAGGCGTGGCCGGATG
>JBBSSF010000553.1:0-2808 GCA_038242345.1 Hyphomicrobiales bacterium | reverse complement strand
GCGCCGCCCCCGATCCCGGCCGGGAGGCCCCCAAGGAAAACCCCAAGGACCTCCCGGACCTGCTCCTCTTTTTCATCCACGGGTATCTGTGGACGGATCGCCGCGGCAGTGGATTTCCGTGCGGCTGCCGGATAGCGTCGCGACATGCCGGCCGCACCCGTTCTCCCAGATCCCGCGCTCGATGCCGCCTCGGGGCTGAAGCCCACCCCGATGATGGAGCAATATATCGAGATCAAGGCCGCCAATCCGGACTGCCTGCTGTTCTACCGGATGGGCGACTTCTACGAGCTGTTCTTCGACGATGCCGAAATCGCCTCCCGGGCGCTCGGCATCACGCTGACCAAGCGCGGCAAGCATCTGGGCGCCGACATCCCCATGTGCGGCGTGCCCATCCACGCCGCCGACGACTATCTGGAAAAGCTGATCTCTCTCGGCCACCGGGTCGCCGTCTGCGAGCAGACCGAGGATCCGGCGGAGGCGCGCAAGCGCGGCGCCAAGTCCGTGGTGCGGCGCGAGGTCGTCCGCCTCGTCACCCCGGGCACGCTGACCGAGGACACCCTGCTGGAAGCAGGCCGCGCCAACTGGCTGATGGCCGTGTCGCGACTGTCCGGGGCCGGTGCGGCGCTGACCTTCGGTCTCGCCTGGATCGACATTTCCACCGGCGCCTTCCGCATCGGCGAGACCGACGCCTCCGGTCTCTCGGCCGAGATCGCCCGCATCGAGCCGCGGGAAATCCTGATCCCCGACATGCTGCTCGCCGACGAGGCGCTGAAGAGCTTCTGGCGCGCCCAGAGTGCTGCGGTCACGCCGCTGCCGCGCGCCTTCTTCGATCTCGCCACCGCCGCCGCCCGCATCGCCGATGCCTTCGGCGTCTCCACGCTGGATGGCTTCGGCGATTTCACCAAAGCCGAGCTGTCGGCGGCCTCCGCCGCGCTCGCCTATGTCGACAAGACCCAGGTCGGCCAGCGCCCGCCGCTGGAGCCGCCGCGGCGGGATGGTGCCGGCGAGGCCATGGGCATCGACGCTGCCAGCCGCATCAGCCTGGAACTCACCCGCACCGCCCATGGCGACCGCCGCGGCACGCTGCTTTCCGCCATCGACCGCACCGTGACCGGCGCCGGCCAGCGTCTTCTCTCCGAGCGCATCGCGGCACCGCTGACCGACCCCGGCCAGATCGCCCGCCGGCTGGATGCGGTCGCCGCGCTGATGGAGCGCCCGGACCTGCGCGTCGAGCTGCGCGCGCTCCTGAAGGCCGCCCCCGACATGCCCCGGGCGCTCGCCCGGCTGACTCTCGACCGCGGTTCGCCCCGGGATCTCGATGCACTCCGCCAGGGTATCGCCACCGCCCGCGAGGCCGCCGACCGGCTGGCCGGCGCCCTCCCCGCCGAGCTCGCCGAAATCCGCGCGGCGCTCGCCGATGTGCCCGCCGCTCTCGGCGAGCTGCTGACCGCCGCCCTTGCCGACGAGCCCCCGGCGCTGAAGCGCGATGGCGGCTTCATCCGGCCGGGCTTTGATGCCGATCTCGACGAGGCCCGTTCTCTCAGGGACCATGGCCGCGAGGTGATCGTGCGCATGCAGGTGTCCTATGCCGACGAAACCGGCATCAAGGCCCTGAAGATCAAGCACAATGCCGTGCTCGGCTGGTTCGTGGAAGTGCCCCAGTCCCATGGCGAGAAGCTGCTGAACGGCGGCAAGTTCCTCCACAAGCAGACCATGGCCGGCGCCTTCCGCTTCACCACCGCCGAGCTGGCCGAGATCGAGGCGCGCATGGCGAGTGCCGGCGAACGGGCGCTCGCCATCGAGCTCGCCCAGTTCCGCGCCCTCTCGGACGCAGCCATTGCCGAGACCGCGCGCCTGCGCGCCGCAGCAGTGGCGCTGGCCGCGCTCGATGTCAGCGCGGCGCTTGCGACCCTTGCCGAGGCGGAAGCCTATTCCCGGCCGCATGTCGACCGCTCGCTGACCTTCCGCATTTCCGGCGGCCGGCATCCGGTGGTGGAACAGGCGCTGAAGAAGCAGGGCGACGACCCGTTCGTGCCCAATGATGCCGATCTCGGCGCGCTGCCCGGCCACAGCCATGGCCGCATCCGCATCGTCACCGGCCCCAACATGGGTGGCAAGTCCACCTATCTGCGCCAGAATGCGCTGATCGCCATTCTCGCCCAGGCCGGTTCCTTCGTGCCGGCAACCTCCGCCGAAATCGGCGTGGTGGACCGGGTGTTCAGCCGCGTCGGCGCCTCGGACGATCTCGCCCGCGGCCGCTCCACCTTCATGGTGGAAATGGTGGAAACTGCCGCCATCCTCAATCAGGCCGGCGAGCGCGCCCTCGTCATTCTCGACGAGATCGGCCGCGGCACCGCCACCTATGACGGCCTGTCGATTGCCTGGGGCACCATCGAGCATCTGCACGAGGTCAACCGCTGCCGCGCCCTCTTCGCCACCCATTATCATGAGCTGACCGTGCTCTCCGAGCGCATGCCGCGCATCGAGAATGCCACGGTGAAGGTGCGCGAGTGGAAGGGCGACGTCGTCTTCCTGCACGAGATCGTGCCGGGCGCGGCCGACCGCTCCTATGGCATTCAGGTGGCCAAGCTCGCCGGCCTGCCCGCCGCCGTCCTCACCCGCGCCCGCGCCGTGCTGAAGAAGCTGGAAGCCGGCGACCGCGGCGGCACCCGCAAGGCGCTCGCCGACGACCTGCCCCTCTTCGCCGCCCTCGCCCCCAGGGACGACGACGACACCCCGCCCCCCGACCCGGCCCTCACCCTTCTCGACGCCACCGACCCGGACGACCTGACCCCCAAGGCGGCGCTC
>JBBSSF010000552.1:0-2811 GCA_038242345.1 Hyphomicrobiales bacterium | reverse complement strand
GCCGGGGCGGGGGGCATGTCATGCTGATGCCCCTTTTATCCGCTGCTGATCGGCATCCGGATGACGGAATCGGGCGGGAGACACTCCATGGCGAACTGGCGGGTCGGCAGGCTTGCGGGCGGCATTCTCG
Source organism: Hyphomicrobiales bacterium (assembly GCA_038242345.1). Lineage (GTDB taxonomy): Bacteria > Pseudomonadota > Alphaproteobacteria > Rhizobiales > Segnochrobactraceae > JBBSSF01. The sequence continues at coordinate 2,681 of JBBSSF010000552.1, read as the reverse complement.
GCGCGTGGGCGGTGGTGGCCGGCCTTTTCCCGGTTGTGGCGGCTGCGGCCAGCCCGGCCATGGAATTCTCGATCCTCACCGAGGAAGGCTGCACGGGCAGCAACTGCCCGCGGCTGCTGCTGGGCGAGGGCGAGATCGAGCGCGACACCTACCGGGCCTTCCTGCGCGCCGCCGGCAAGCTGAAGCCGGGCACGGCCCTGGTGCTCAATTCTCCGGGCGGCGAGGTCTCGGGGGCGATCCTGTTCGGCATGGCGATCCGCGGCGCCGGCTTCGACACGCTGGTGCCGTCCGGGGCGATCTGCAATTCGGCCTGCGCCTATGCCTTTCTGGGCGGGGTTTCCCGCGTCGTGCTGACGGATGGCCGCATCGGCGTGCACCGCAGCCGGCACCAGCTTTCCAATGGCGACAAGCTGCCGCCGGATGTCGAGCGGGAAGTGGACATCGAGATCAATCAGAAGCTGAAGGCCTATGTCACGTCGATGGGGGTCAGCAGCGCCATGCTGCGGGTGGCCGACCGCATCGCGGCCAACGAGATCCGCTATCTCACCCCGAAGGAAATGACGAGCTACCGGGTGGTGTCGGGCAAGCTGCACATGTTCGGCGATCCCTCGCGGATCCGCCGCCCGCCCCGGGTCTGGGCGCCGGATGGCACCACCATCGAGACCCGCGCCGGCCCGTGACGTCAGACCGAAGCGCCTTGAAAAGGCCCTTCCGGTATTCCGGTGCGGGTCTTCCGTGCCATGGGCGCAGATGGAAAATCCGCTGACCGTCAGGCGCACGGCGCGGCCGGCTCGGCGTGCCCCCGGTCTGGCGGGCCGGCCCCGCCCGAAGGCGGAGCCGGAAACAGGCGTCAGCGCACCAGGATGTTGCGGAAGGACCAGGGCTCGTTGACGTCCAGGTCCTCCGGGAACAGGCCCGGCCGGTTATCGAGGGGCGTCCAGTCGGTGTAATAGCCCTTCACCGGGCCCAGATAGGGCAGCTGGATTTCCAGGCAGCGGCGATAGTCCAGCTCGTCGGCCTCGACAATGCCGGCATCCGGATTCTCCAGCGCCCACACCATGCCCGCCAGCACCGCCGACGACACCTGAAGGCCGGTGGCGTTCTGGTAGGGGGCGAGCCTGCGGGTTTCCTCGATGGTCAGCTGGGAGCCGAACCAGTAGGCGTTCTTCTCGTGACCATAGAGGAGCACGCCCAGTTCATCCGCGCCGTCGACGATCTCGGTCTCGTCGAGGATCTTCCACACACCCTGGAACCGGCCATTGGCGCCGAACATCTCGTGCAGCGACAGCACCGCGTCGTTGCAGGGATGATAGGCATAATGGCAGGTCGGCCGGTAGACGACCTCCTCGCCCTCGCGCACCGTCAGATAGTCGGCAATCGAGATGGCCTCGTTGTGGGTGACGAGGAAGCCATACTGCTCGCCCGGCGTCGGGCACCAGGTGCGCACCCGGGTGTTGGCGCCCGGCTGCATCAGATAGATCGCCGCGCCGCAGCCGCCTTCATGGGTGCGACCGGTCTCGGGCATCCAGGTCTCATGGGTGCCCCAGCCGAGTTCGGCCGGCTGCAGGCCTTCCGAGACGAAGCCTTCCACCGACCAGGTGTTGACGAAGACATTCATCGGCTTGGGATCGCGGGCGCGCTGGGTGTCGCGCTCGGCGATGTGAATGCCCTTCACGCCGAGATTGCGGGCAAGGCGCCCCCAGTCTTCCTTCGACGCCGGATGCTCGAAGGTGTGGCCGGTATCCCTGGCGAGGTTGATGAGGGCCTGCTTGACGAACCAGGACACCATGCCCGGATTGGCGCCACAGCAGGACACCGCCGTCAGCCCGCCCGGATTGCGCCGGCGCGCGTCGAGCACGGCCTCGCGCAGCATGTAGTTCGAGCGCTCGCCCGGGCCCTTGGTGTCGTCGAAATAGAAGCCTTCCCAGGGCTCGGCGACGGTGTCGATGTAGAGGCAGCCGAGCTCGCGGCACAGCTCCATCAGCGCGACCGAGGACACGTCCACCGTCAGGTTGATGCAGAAGCCGCGGCCGCCACCGAGGGTCAGGAGCGGCGTCAGCAGGGCGCGATAGTTCTCGGCGGTGACCGCCTCGTTGACGAAGCTCACGCCATGCTTGATGGCGAGCTCCTTGTGGCTGGCATCCGGGTCGACCACCACGAAACGTGCCTTGTCGTAGGTGAAATGGCGCTCGATCAGCGGCAGGATACCGCGCCCGATCGAACCGAAACCGATCAACACGATGGGGCCGTCGATGTGGGCGTGGACGGGCCAGTCAGTCATTCTATCGACACTCCTCGACAGTGAGTCCTTGAAACAGGGGGACAGAAAAAGGGGACTTCCGGGGCGGCCGGCAAAAGGCCGGATTTTCGCCCCAATGCGTCTTTGACCGGAAGCGCGTGACAGGTCAATGACGCGCCACGAAAAAGGCCGCTCCGTCGCAGGGACGGAACGGCCTCATGTTCATCCGAACGAAAGACAGGGCGTCGCGTCAGGCGGCCTTGGGCAGGTCGGGCCGGCGGGGGTCGATCACCGGCCGGTCGGGGCCGATGAGGGACGGCGCGTCGGCCACCCGGCCGATGGTCGCCGGCTGGATCAGCTGGACACCGGTCGGCCGGATGCGGCCGCGGGCGCCCAGCAGATGGCCGGGCACCAGCTCCAGCGACAGGAAGCGCCGCCGCTC
>JBBSSF010000551.1:0-2817 GCA_038242345.1 Hyphomicrobiales bacterium | reverse complement strand
CGATAGTCGGGGGAATAGTTCCGGGCGCGCCACGATTGCGCAAGCGGGGCGCGCATTAAAACAGATCCGGACGGGGGCTTGCCGCCCCCGTTCGACCATTTGACGCATCGCCCGTCCCGCCCGGAGCGGCTCCCGCACGGGCAGGACGGGTCCCGGACACACGGTCAGGTCGCATCCGGCCGATGTCGATCCGACCGGACCGCGAATCGCTACCCGGGTCAGCGGGCCTCGCTGCGGGTCCGCCACAGCGAGAACAGCACGCCCGCCGCGATCAGCGCCACCGTCACGCCGAGCGAGATCGCCGGCGGGAACTTCGTCAGGTCGAGGAAATCGACCAGGAAGATCTTCGAGCCGATGAAGATCAGCACGGCGGCGAGGGCATATTTCAGATAGCGGAAGCGCGCGATCATGGCCGACAGGGCGAAATAGAGCGAGCGCAGGCCGAGGATCGCGAAGATGTTCGAGGTGAAGACGATATAGGGGTCGGTGGTGATGGCGAAGATCGCCGGCACGCTGTCGACGGCAAAGATCAGGTCGGTGAACTCGACGACGATCAGGGCGCCGGCGAGCGGCGTCAGCCACCAGACCAGCCGGCCGGTCCTGGGATGCGGGCGGCGGACGAGAAATTTGTGGCCGTCCAGCTCATGGGTCATGCGGAAATGGCGCACGAAACCGGGCAGCGCCTTCTTCTCTTCCGGATCCTCGACCCCGGAGAACATCATCTTGATGCCGGTAATCACCAGGAAGGCGGCGAAGAGATAGAGAACCCAGTGATATTCCTTCACCAGTGCGGCACCCGCGACGATCATGATGCCGCGCAGGATGATGACGCCGAGGATGCCCCAGAACAGCACCCGGTGCTGGAGCGCCCGGGGAATGGCGAAGGCCGAGAAGATCAGCGCGATGACGAAGATGTTGTCGAGGCTGAGGCTCTTCTCGATGACGAAGCCGGTGAGATAGTCGACCGCCTCGACAGGGCCGATGGTCGCCCAGACATGGCCGGAAAAGGCGAGGCCGACGGTCACGTAGAAGGCCGTCATGAGCAGGCTTTCGCGCACGCCCATCTCGCGGTCCTTGCGATGCAGGACGCCGAGATCAAGCACGAGCAGGGCGGCGACGACGAGGAAGAATACTCCCCACGCCCAGAAGGGCTTGCCGAGAACAGCAAAGGTCAGGAATTCGGGCAGCATGTGCGGTCCGTTGGTGAGAGCGGGATGTCGGAAGCATGGGTGCCGACATCACGCCCTTCGCGCGCCCCCAGGGGCCGGAAGGGCGCCAGAGGGGCCCGGTCACCGCAACGTTCCCGCGATGTGGGATGGCCGGTGCGCGGCTTCAAGGGGATCCGGCTCGTGTTTTCGCGACACCGGGCGCCGATGCGGCAACCCGCGTCCTCTGGCCGCGGGCGCCGGGGAGCGGTATAGAAGCCCCTTCTCATGGAGGAGATTCCAGATGGCCGGACCGTCCCGCACGAGCGCCGATCTCGACCCGCGGCGAGCCCGCATCCTCTACCGCGCCTGGCACCGCGGCATGAAGGAGATGGACATCATTCTCGGCAATTTCGCCGACGCCCATCTGGCCGGCCTCTCCGATGACCAGCTGGACGTGCTGGAAGACCTGATGAGCGTGCCCGATGCCGAGGCCTTCACCTGGTTCAGCGGCCGCATCGAGGCGCCGGAAGAATATGACACCCCGCTCTTCCGCCAGATCCTCGCCTTCCAGACGGCACGGGCCGCCGACGTGACGGCCTGAGCTTCTGTCATCCGCCTGCTTCCGTTCCGTCCGGCGCGGACACCGCACCGGACGGAACGTGTCTTTATATATATATATATCCGAACGAGGACGATCATGGCCGCATCCCCTGCCCTTTCCACGGTCGAGCGTTTCCGGCCCGTGGTGGCGCGGGCGGTCACGACGACGCTGGCCGCCGTGCCCGATGGCATGGAGGGGGCGGTGCTGGCCGAGCTGGCCCGCGCCGCCGCCAGCACCGGACGCGGCCTCGCCTTCATCGCCCGGGACAGCGAGCGCCTGCAGGCGATCAGCGAGGCCCTGGCCTTCTTCGCCCCCGATCTCGCGCCGCTGACCCTGCCGGCCTGGGATGTGATGCCCTATGACCGGGTGTCGCCCAATCCGGTGATCGCGGCCCGGCGCATGGCGACGCTCGCCCGCCTCGCCCGGCCGGGCCCCGGCGCGAAGCCGCCCCTGGTGCTGACCACGGTCAACGCCGCCGCCCAGCGCCTGCCGGCGAAGGCCCTGGTGGCGAAATCGCTGTGGTCGGCGGTGCCCGGCAACGATGTCGATATCGCGGTGCTGGCCCGCTGGCTGGAGGACAATGGCTACATGCGCACCTCCACGGTGCGCGAGGCCGGCGAATATGCCATCCGCGGCGGCATCGTCGATCTGTTCGCCCCCGGCAGCAAGGCGCCGGTGCGGCTGGATTTCTTCGGCGACACCCTGGAGTCCATCCGCGCCTTCGATCCCGAGACCCAGCGCACCACCGGCCAGCTGAAGCGGCTTGATCTCGTGCCGATGAGCGAGGTCGTGCTGACGCCGGCCACCATCAAGCGCTTCCGGGAGAATTATGTCGCCCGCTTCGGCGCGCCCTCCCGGGATGACGTGCTCTATCAGGCGGTGTCCGAGGGCCGCCGTCATCCGGGGCTGGAACACTGGCTGCCCCTCTTCCACGACCATCTCGACACCCTGTTCGACTATCTGGGCGATGCGGCCGTCGTTCTCGACCGCGAGGCGAAGGAAGCCTTCGAGGCGCGGCTGGCGGAGGCCCGGGATCATTATGACGCCCGCAAGGAAGCCGTCGGACAT
>JBBSSF010000550.1:0-2818 GCA_038242345.1 Hyphomicrobiales bacterium | reverse complement strand
TCCGCGGCCGCGCAGCAGGCCCAGGGTCCCAAGCCGACCCTCATCAAGCAGTCGAATGACTGGGAGGCCTACACCGTCGACGTGAGCAAGGGCACGAAGATCTGCTACGCGCTCTCGCGTCCGAAGACGATGCAGCCCGGTCCGGACAGCCGCCATGGCGACGTGTTCTTCTTCATCAGCCACCGGCCGAAGGAGAGCGTGCGCAATGAGGCGAGCGTCATCGTCGGCTATGCGCTGAAGGAAGGCTCGGAGGTGGTCGTCGACATCGACGGCAACAAGTTCGCCATGTTCACCAAGGGCAATGGCGCGTGGGTGAAGACGCCGGAGGACGAGGCCCGTCTCATCGGCGCCCTCAAGGCCGGCAAGGCCATGAAGGTGGTGGCGGTGTCGTCGCGCGGTACCAATTCGACCTACACCTTCTCGCTTTCGGGCATTTCCGCCGGCATCCAGGCCATCGACCAGGCGTGCAAGTGAACGGCAAGGGTCGTTGAACGGCGGCCTTGGCATTCCCACGCGGATTTTCCAGGGTTCCGGGGCCCGGGATACCGGGCGCACGACGTGACGAGCGCACCCGGGCGCCTGGTTTGAGACCGGGCGGTCCGGGCAGCACTGGAAGCTGTCTGCCGAGTCGGCTATAAGCTATGGATGAAACGGCCGCTCCGGGCACGGGGCGGCCGCTCTGCTATTTGTGCGCGCCGCATGTGCCGGGCGCGCACCGGTCGGCGCCCCGCCTCCGCGAAATTCATGCCTCCCCGCGGGGCCCTCCCAGTTCGCCCGTCGGGGCGGGGAGACAGCCGGGAGGTCGGGAAGGTCCGTCCATGTCAGTGTCCGCCGAACGCTCCGTGCTGCCCTCTCTCGTGTTCGAGGGGTTCAAGGCTCCCGAGGTGGCAGCCCCGGAACGGGAGGGGCGGCCGTCCCTGGTCGGTCTCGACCGGGAGGGGCTTGCCGAGGCCCTGGCCGGTGTCGGCGTGCCGGCCAAGCAGCTGCGCATGCGCGTCACCCAGCTCTGGCGCTGGCTCTATCAGCGTGGCGTCTCCGATTTCGATGCCATGACCGATGTCGCCCGGGATCTGCGCGCGCGGCTGGCCGAGACCTATGTCATCGCCCGGCCGGAGATCGTCACCGAGCAGGTGTCCGTCGATGGCACCCGCAAGTGGCTGTTGCGCTTTCCTCCGCGTGGCGCCGGGCGCCCGGTGGAGATCGAGACCGTCTACATTCCCGAGGAGGGGCGCGGTACCCTGTGCATTTCCTCCCAGGTGGGCTGCACCCTCAACTGCAGCTTCTGCCATACGGGCACCCAGGCGCTGGTGCGCAACCTGACGGCCGAGGAGATCGTCGGCCAGGTGCTGGTCGCCCGCGACCGGCTGGGCGACTTCCCCGGCGGCGTGCGGCCGGAAGGGGCCGTGGTGCCGGAGGATGGCCGCCTCGTCACCAATGTCGTGCTCATGGGCATGGGCGAGCCGCTCTACAATTTCGAGGCGGTGAAGACGGCGATCCACATCCTGTCCGATGGCGAGGGCATCAGCCTGTCCAAGCGGCGCATCACGCTGTCCACGTCGGGCGTGGTGCCGATGATGCAGCGGGCCGGCGACGAGATCGGCATGGCGCTGGCAGTCTCCCTCCATGCCGCCCGGGATGATGTCCGCGACATCCTCGTGCCGCTCAATCGCAAGTACAATATCGCCGAGCTGATGAAGGCGTGCCGGACTTTCCCCGGCGTCTCCAATGCCCGCCGCATCACCTTCGAATATGTGATGCTGGATGGCATCAATGATTCCGATGCCGATGCGCGCGAGCTGGTCCGGATCCTGCGCGGCATTCCGGCCAAGATCAATCTGATCCCGTTCAACCCATGGCCGGGCACCAACTATGCGTGCTCGGACTGGGACCGGATCGAGGCCTTTGCCGAGATCATCAACCGGGCCGGCTATGCCTCGCCGATCCGCACGCCGCGCGGCCGGGACATCCTGGCGGCCTGCGGCCAGCTGAAATCGGCCTCGGAGAAGATGCGCGCCCGCGAGCGGCTGGCGCTGGCCGCCATGGCCGGCGGCTTTGACGACTGATACCAACGATCCTCGAAGAGGACTCTTCGGTATTCAAATGCGGATTTCCCATGTCCTTGGAGCATATGAGAAATTCGCTGTTCTTCAGGCGCTTGGGTGCGGTCAGCGCTTCGTGTGCCTGGTATGACAGGAGCGGTTCATTCGGGGCCGCCCGGTCAGCGTCCGGCGGACCCGCCATTGAGGTGCGACCATGTTCGGCTCCTTCCTCGGTCAGGTGCTGCGCGCCATCGTCGGCTATGTTCTCGCCCTTGCGGCGGCCTCGGCGCTGCTGGTGCACCAGTGGTATGGTCCGGGGCCCGAGGGCGTCTCCGGCGTGGACTGGCTCACCTGGACCTTCGCCACGGTGACGCTGATGCCCTTTGTCGGCGCCATCGCCTTCCTGCCGGCCATCGTCGTGGTGCTGGCGGCGGAAATGTTCCGGCTGCGCAACATCCTGTTCTTCGTGGCGGTCGGCGGCGGCATCGCGCTGCTCGCCGGCTGGGTGCCCATGGAGACGCTGGAAGTCTGGTCCGGCTTCGATGGTGCGCTCGGGACGGATGCCATTCTCGTCCAGCCGGATCCCTTCCGCTTCATCGCGGCCGGCTTCCTCGGCGGGCTGGTCTACTGGCTGGTGGCCGGCAAGGCCTCGGGCATCTGGCGCGACCGGCTCGATCCGCCCGCCGGTCCGGTGTGAGTCCCGGGGGCGCCCGGTCGTCCCTGCGCGGGTTGCCCGTCTCTTTTTGAGGCGATGGGGGCGGCGGGTCTCGACCACCCCG
>JBBSSF010000549.1:0-2820 GCA_038242345.1 Hyphomicrobiales bacterium | reverse complement strand
GCCCTCATCCGCGAGGCCGGCCTGCCCGGCATCCTCGGCAATCGCCATGCGTCGGGCACGGAAATCCTCGTCGCCCTCGGCGAGGAGCACATCCGCACCGGCCGGCCGATCTGCTACACCTCGGCGGACTCCGTGTTCCAGATTGCCGCCCACGAGACCCATTTCGGCCTGGAGCGCCTCTATGAGGTGTGCCGGATCGCCCGCCGGCTGGTGGATCCCCTGAATATCGGCCGCATCATCGCCCGCCCCTTCGTCGGCGAGACGGCGGACAGCTTCCGCCGCACGCCCAACCGGCGCGATTATGCCGTGCCGCCGGCCGCCCCCACTCTCCTCGACCGGGCCAAGGCCGCCGGCCATGCCGTGATCGGCATCGGCAAGATCGGCGACATCTACGCCCATTGCGGCCTGACGTCGGAAGTGAAGGCGCCCGACAATGACGCCCTCTTCGACCGCACCCTCGATGCCCTGGCCTCGGCCCCGGACGGGGCGCTGGTGATGACGAATTTCGTCGATTTCGACACCCTCTTCGGCCACCGGCGCGATGTTGCCGGCTATGCGGCCGCCCTGGAGTCCTTCGACCGGCGCCTGCCACAGCTTCGCGCCGCCCTGCGCCCCGGGGACCTGGTGATCCTCACCGCCGATCATGGCTGCGATCCGACCGCCCCCGGCACCGACCACACCCGCGAGCACGTGCCGGTGCTGGCCTTCGGCCCGGGGGTTGCCGGCGGCCCGATCGGCGGCCGGGACGGCTTTGGCGACATCGGCGCCTCGGTCGCCGCCTGGCTCGGGCTGGCACCGGGCGGCGCCGGGCGGAGCTTCCTGGCATGACCGGCGCCCGCCGCTTCGATGCGCCCGCGGACGGACGGCTCGGCGCGGACATGCAGGCCGCCTTCGCCGAGGACGGGTTCCTGATCCTCGACGGCTTCGTCCCGGCCAAGACCACGGCGGCGCTGCGCGACCGTGCCCGTGCGCTGATCGACGGGTTCGATCCCGATGGCGTGCGCTCGGTCTTTGCCGCCGGCGCCGGTCCGCAGCACCGCGACGCCTATTTCCGCACCTCCGGCCGGGACATCCGCTTCTTCTTCGAGGCCGGTGCCTTCGATGCCGCGGGCACGCTGGTGCGCGACAAGCATGCCGCCCTCAACAAGATCGGCCATGCCCTGCATGATCTCGATCCGGTGTTTGCCGCCGTCTCGCGCGCGCCGAAGCTCGCGGCCGTCGCCGCCAGCCTTGGACTCGACGACGCCGACCTCGTCCAGTCCATGCTGATCCTGAAGCCGCCGGCCATCGGCGGCGCCGTCGACATGCATCAGGACGCCACCTACCTGCACACCGAACCGGTGAGCGTCGTCGGCTTCTGGCTGGCGCTGGAGGATGCGACGCCGGACAATGGCGGTCTCGTCGCCCTCCCCGGCGGCCATCGCGGCCCGCTGCGCACCCGGCATCATTATGCCGGCCCGGACCTCGTCACCACGCGGCTGGACGAGACCCCGTTCTCCGGCACGCCCGTCGCGCTCACCGCCCCCGAGGGCACCCTGGTGGTGCTGCACGGCCTGCTGCCGCACGGCTCCGGCCCCAATCTCTCGCCACGCTCGCGCATGGCCTACGCCCTCCATGCCGTCGATCGCCGCGCGCGCTGGTCCGCGGACAACTGGTTGCAGATGGATCCGGCCCGGCCGACCCGGGGTTTTTCCATCTAGCCCCGTTCAGGCGGCGCGAATGCCGGTTCACGGGAAGAAATCCCGTCCGGTCAACGACCTGGCGCGAGGCCCGGAGCACGGGCGCGACGGGCGGAGGCTCACCGCCCCTGCGACATGTCATCCGGTGCCGGCCCCCATCGTTCAGGAAAGCTAACCGAACGGATGAAATTATCCTTTTTCCATGTCATCCTTCGGTGGTGAGCCGGCGTGCGCCCGTCGGCCGGGACGGGCAGACCGCCCCCGCCGGGCAAGGGTCTCGCGTGCGGAACAAATCGACTTGCATTCGCCCAGGCGGGGCGGACTGGAATGCCCCGCTGTGGATAGTTAAAATCTGCACGATCCGTTTAACTCGAAGGTGAGAATTCCAGCCTCTAGTTCATGTGGAGCACACTTATGCTCTCCGTGAGCATGGCAACTGCTCCCCACCGCAACGCGGCGCGAGGACTTCATGGCAGACGCAGCGATTTGCCTTGGTTCGAACATCGGCGATCGAAAGAGCTATATCGATCGGGCGGTGACGCTGCTGTCGGCGTTCGAGGGCATCCGTCTCATCGCGCGCTCGTCCTATTACAGCACCCGGCCCTGGGGCCCGTTCCAGGATCAGGCGGATTTTCTCAATGTCTGCATCCGCATCGACACGGATCTCGGGCCGGTGCGGCTGGTGGAGCGCTGCCGCACCATCGAGAGCTGGCTCGGTCGCGGCCGCGGCATCCATCTGGGACCCCGCGTCATCGATCTCGACCTGCTCTATGTCGACGATCTGGAAATGTCGACGCCGGCAGCCCGGGTGCCCCATCCGCGCATGATGGACCGGGGAGTCGTGCTGGTGCCGCTGGCCGAACTGGTGCCGGACAAGCTCATCCGCGGCGAGCGGGTGGCCGATGGCGCGCACCGGCTGCTGGACGAAGGCATCCGCCGCCTCGACTGGCCGGTCGCCCGGCCGAACGGCGCGCCGCTCATCCCCGCCGGGCCGCCCGCGCAACCGTGAACAGGGTGTCGGCCACGATCTCGGCCCCCAGCGCCGGCAGGCGACGGGCAAGGAACACCGCCTCGTCCACCCGCTGGGCCGCCGTTTCCAGACGCGCCGTCGACCAGACGGACAGCGCCGCCAGCACCCGCG
>JBBSSF010000548.1:0-2822 GCA_038242345.1 Hyphomicrobiales bacterium | reverse complement strand
GCCCCCGGCGGCCTGCCGGAGGAGCTGGTGCCGGGCGAAGCCGATCTCGATGCCGTGCTGGAAGCGGCCCGCGCCCTCATCCTGGAACGGACGGCCCGCTGATGCGTCTCCTGAGCCTCGATCTCGACCGCTATGGCCCCTTCACCGGACGCCGGCTGAACTTCCGGCCGGAGGCGCGGCTGCACCTGGTGTTCGGCCGCAACGAGGCCGGCAAGTCCTCGGCACTGTCGGCGGTCGGCGACCTGCTGTTCGGCTTCGGCCACCGCACCAGCTACGACTTCCGCCACGACAAGAGCACCCTGCGCATCGGCGCGGAGATCATCGCCCGCACGGGCGCCCGCCTCGCCTTCCGCCGGCGCAAGGGCACGAAGAACACCCTGCTGGCCGCCGGCTCCGAAACCGAGCCGCTGCCCGACGACGCCCTTGCCCCCTTCCTCGGCGGCATCGACCGGGAGGTGTTCTCCCGCGCCTTCGGCCTCTCCACCGACGCGCTGCGCCGGGGCGGCGAGGAGATGCTGTCGGCGGAGGGCTCGGCCGGCGCCACGCTGCTGGCCGCCGCCTCCGGCCTCTCCGGCCTGACCGAGCTGCGCCGCAGCCTCGAAGAGGATGCCGACGCGATCTATGCCCCGTCCGGGCGCAAGCGCCGCTTCAACGAGGCGCGGGCCCGGGTGGAGGAGATCGACCGGGCGCTCGCGGCCGCCGCCCTGCGGCCGGAAAAATGGGCCGCCCTCAACACCGAGATCGCCACCCGGACCGAGAAGCTGGCGGAGATCGCGGTCCGGCGCCGGGCGGTGGTTGCCGATCGCGACCGGCTGAAGCGCCAGTCCCGGGTGGCGCCGCTGATGGCCGAACTCGACCGGATCGACCGCGAGCTGGCAGCGCTTGCCGAGCTCGCCGCCCTGCCCGCCGCCCTGCTGGCGGACGCGACCCGCGCCCGCGCCACCCTTGCCGGGGCGCGCCAGACCCGGGAGGCCGCCGAGCGGACCGTGGCCGAGGCCCGCGAGGCGCTGGCGTCCATCCCCGTCTCTCCCGATCTCGTTGCCGCCGGCGGCGACATCATCCGGCTGTTCGGCGCAAGCGGCGGCCATGTGAAGGATGCCGCCGATCTGCCCGGGCTGGAGGCGGAGGCCCGCACGGCAGCCGACGGGCTCGCCGATCTCGCCCGCCGTCTCGGTCTCGACGATCCGGCCGCGCTGGAGGCCCGGCGGCCGGACGAGCCGGCGCTTGCCCGGGTCGCCCGTCTCGCCCGCGCCCGCGAGACGGCGGCCGGCGAGGCGCGCCGTCTGGCCGAGGCCCGGGCAAAGGAATGCGCCGATGCCGACCGGCTGGACGCGAGCGCCGCCGCCGCCGGCGCCCTCACCGACCCGGCCCCGCTTGCCGACCGGCTCGATGGCCTCGCCCCCCGGCTGACCCGGCTGGAGCAGGGCCACGCGTCCCTCACCCGGCTGGCCGATCTGCGGCGCCAGATCGACGAGCTGGCCGCCCGGCTGCGGCCGGCCCCGGGCGATCCCGCAGGGCTCGCCCGCCTGCCGCTGCCCGACCGCGCCCGCATCCGCGAGGCCCGGGATCTGGACGCCGAGCTGAAGGCCGAGCGCCTCCGGCTGGAAAAGGCCGAGGTCGCCGCCCGCATTGCCGTGGAGGAAACCCGGCGCGCCCGGGATGCCCTCGTCGCCGACGGTCCGCTCGCCACCCCGGAGCGCATCGCCATTGCCCGGGACGAGCGCGATGCGGCCTTCGCCCCGCTGCGGGCGGCCCTCATGAACGCCCCCGATGCGCCCGCGGGCGTCGCCCTCGGGGAGAGCCTCGGCCGCTTCGAGGCCGCCGGCCGGACGGCCGATGCCCTGGCCGATGCAGCCCTTGGCGATGCCGACCGGGTGGCGCGGCACACCCTGCTGAGCGACGCCCATCTGCACGCCCGCCGGGAGCTCGATCAGGCCGTGGCGGCGCTTGAAACCAATGCCGAGGCCCTTACCGCCGCAGCCCTTGCCTGGGACAGCCTGTGGCAGCCGAGCGGCCTCCGGCCGGACACCCCGGCGCGGATGGAAGTCTGGCGCGGCGAGGTCGAGACCCTGCTGAAGCTCCATGCCGACGCGGCGCCGCTGGCTGCGGAGCGCGACACGCTGGAGGCCGAGGCCGACGCCCTGCTGCCGGAGCTTTACGCCCTTGCCACAACGCTGGACGTCGCCCCGCCGGCCGGCGGCGGATCGCTGCGGCTGACGGCACTGCTGCTCGCCGACCTGCTGCGCGCCCGGCTGAAGACCTGCACCAGCCAGTGGCAGGCCGGCCGGGACCTTGCCACCCGCCGCGCCGAGATCCAGCGCCGCATCCACGCGCTCGATGCCGAAAGGGCCGCCCTGGAGGACGCCCGGGCAGCGGGTGCCACCGACTGGGCCGACGCCCTCGCCGCCGTCGGCCTGCCGGCCGCAGCCGGCCCCGAGGAGGCGGAAGCCGCCCTTGCCGCCTGGCGGGCAGTGCCGGAGCTGCTGCGCACCCGCACCGAGCGGGCCGCGCGCGCCGCCGGCATCCGCCGCGCCGCCGAGGCCTTCGCCCGCGATGTGGCCGACCTCGTCCAGCGCATCGGGCCGGACCTCGCCGGCTGGCCGGCCGAGCGGGCGATCGACACCCTGAACCAGCGCCTGACCGACGCCCAGACCCAGGCCGGCCGCGCCCGCGACGCCGCCGCCACCCTGGAGACAGCCACCCGGCGCCTGACCGCCGCCCGCAACGCGGAAGCCGAGGCTGCCGCCGCCATCGCCGCCCTGAAGGCCAGCGCCGGCCTTCAGGAAGCCAGCGATCTCGACGCCCTCCTGCCCCGGCTGGAG
>JBBSSF010000547.1:0-2832 GCA_038242345.1 Hyphomicrobiales bacterium | reverse complement strand
CGCGGCCCCCCCGCCCGGCCGCCCGCAGCATAACCCTCACCCGCTCCACCCCCCCCCGGCCGGCCCCCTCCTGGGGGCCGCCCGCGTCCGTCATTCCGTCTCCCGGACGCCGTCCCGCCCGGAAGCGTGCTCGGACCGGACCCGGGCCCTGCCCCGCCCGGCGGTCCCTCCCCGTCCCCGCGCGCGTCATGCGCCTGCCCGGCGCCCTGCCGGACCTTTCCGCGGAGACCGGGAACCGCAGATGCGGCCGGCCCCATGGTCGGCTGCCCGTCTTTTTCCGGGCCCGGAGAGGGTGTGTCATGGTCCAGTCGTCCGCCACCGTTGCCCCCGGGGCAACGCCGGCTGATGTCGTCATCGTCGGTGGCGGTCTAGCCGGCCTGTTCACGGCGCTGAAGTTCGGCGGTCGCCCGGTCACGCTCCTGGCCGCCGCGCCGCTTGGCGAAGGCTCCGGCTCGGCCTGGGCCCAGGGCGGCATCGCGGCTGCCGTCGGCATCGGCGACAGCGCCGAGAAGCACGCCGCCGACACGGTGGCGGTCGGCGTCGGCCTCACCGATCCCGCGGTCGCCCTGTCCGTCGTCTCCGACGGGCCGGACCGCATCACCGATCTCCTCACCTATGGCGTGCCCTTCGACCGGGATCTGGCCGGGGCCCTGGTGCTGTCGCGGGAAGCCGCCCATTCCGAGCGCCGGGTGGTGCGGGTGAATGGCGATCTGGCCGGCAAGGCGATCATCGCCGCGCTGATTGCGGCGGTCCGCGCCACCCCGACCATCAAGGTGGTGGAAGGTCTGGTGGCCGAGCGGCTGGTGCTGGCCGGCGGCCGGGTGGCCGGGCTGGAGGCGCGCCGCGCCGAGGCGCCGGATCTGGGCGTGCTGTTCTTCCCCGCCCGGGCCGTGGTACTGGCCACCGGCGGCATCGGCCAGCTCTATGGCGTCACCACTAATCCGGTGGAAGCCTGCGGTCACGGGCTGGGTCTCGCCGCCCGGGCCGGCGCCGTGGTGGCCGATGCGGAATTCGTGCAGTTCCACCCGACCGCGCTCGAGTTCGGCAAGGATCCGGCGCTGCTCGCCACCGAGGCGCTGCGCGGCGAGGGTTCGTGGCTCGTCAACCGCGCCGGCGAACGCTTCATGCGCGCGCGCCATCCGCTGGCCGAGCTGGCGCCGCGGGATGTGGTCGCCCGGGGCGTGTTTGCCGAGGTCACCTCCGGCCGTGGCGCCTTTCTCGATACGCGGCCGGCACTCGGCGACGCCATCGAGAGCCATTTCCCGACCTTCTTTGCCAACTGTCTGGAGGCCGGGCTGGATCCGCGCCGGCAGCCGATCCCGGTGGTGCCGGCCGAGCACTACCATATGGGCGGCCTCCTGACGGATGCCCGCGGCCGCACCTCCAGTCCCGGCCTGTGGGCCTGCGGCGAGGTCGCCTCCACCGGCCTGCACGGCGCCAACCGGCTGGCCTCCAACGCGCTGCTGGAAAGCGTGGTGTTCGGCGCCCGCGTGGCCGCCGACATCTGCACCCTGCCGCCGGCCGCCCTCGGCTCCGGCCGGGCGGAGCATCCGGCCAGCGACGCCCCGGCCATCACCCCGCCCGAGGCCGCCCGACGCCTTGCGGGCCTGCGCGCCCTCATGAGCCGCTGTGTCGGCGTGGTGCGCGACGGCGAGGGGCTGGCGGAAGCGCTGACGGAGCTGGCCGCCCTCGATGCCCTGCCGCTCTCGGAGCGTGACCGCAACAGGCTCGCCGCCGCCAAGCTGGTGACGGCGGCTGCCTGGAACCGGCGCGAGAGCCGCGGCGCCCATTGCCGCTCCGACTGCCCGGTTTCCGATCCGGCGCTTGCCCGCCGCACCCGGCTGACGCTTGGCGAGGCCGACGCCCTCGTCTCCACCTTCAAGGACCCCGAACCGGACGACGGCTCCCTTGCCGGGACCGCCGCTGAAGGCCCGAAATGACTGCATCTGCCCTGCGCCTGCCCACCCTGCCCCGTCTCGTCGTCGACCGTGCCGTCGAAGCTGCCCTCCTCGAAGACTGGGGCCGGGCCGGTGACATCACCACCGAGGCCACCATCCCGCCGGATGCCACCGCCCGGGCAGTGTTCGCCGCCCGCACCGCCGGCGTCGTCTCCGGTCTGGCGCTGGCCGAAAGCGCCTTTCGCCAGACCGATCCGACCATCCGCTTCCGCGCCCTGAAAGCCGATGGCGACCGGCTCGCGCCCGGCGACGTGATCGCCGAAGTGGAGGGCCCCGCCCGCCCGGTGCTGGCGGCCGAGCGCATCGGCCTCAACTACATGGGCCGCATGTCGGGCATCGCCACGGCCACCGCGGCCTTCGTTGAGAAGACCGCGGGCACGAAGGCGCATATCGTCTGCACCCGCAAGACGACACCGGGCCTGCGCGTGTTCGAGAAATATGCCGTGCGCTGCGGCGGCGGCATGAACCATCGCTTCGGTCTCGATGATGCCGTGCTCATCAAGGACAACCACATCGCCGTGGTCGGCTCCGTCGGCGAAACCATCCGCCGCGCCCGCGCCTTCGTCGGCCATCTGGTGAAGGTGGAAGTGGAAGTCGATACCCTCGCCCAGCTCGCCGAGGCGCTGGAGGCCAAGCCCGACGTCGTGCTGCTCGACAACATGGGCCCGGACATGCTGAAGGACGCGGTGACGCTGACCGCCGGCCGGGCGCTGCTGGAAGCCTCCGGCGGCGTGACGCTCGCAACCGTCCGCGCCATCGCGGAAAGCGGCGTCGACCTCATCTCCACCGGCTGGATCACCCATTCCGCCCCGGTGCTCGATATCGGGCTGGATGTGACGGTGGACTGAGCCCGTTAGGGGGCACCGCCCCCGAT
>JBBSSF010000546.1:0-2835 GCA_038242345.1 Hyphomicrobiales bacterium | reverse complement strand
TCGGCATTCTGTGCATTGCACTCGCAAGAAGCCAGGGTTTATGCGTGTGTGCGTGCGTGCGTGCGTCAGTGTGTTGGGAGGGAGTAGCTGCCAGACTTATCACGAGAGTTTGTGGCGTCCCTGAATGTCTAAGCGCTCTGCGCAGTGGGGAAGATGCCTCTAGGCCAGTAGGCTGAAGGGGGGAGGGGGCCGGGGGAGGCGGCCCGCAGGAGTTCCACGAGGTGTTCCCTCACCTGGTGACGGCCACGGATGTGCCGCGGCTGGTGAAGACGGGGGACGTCAGTTGGGATGACGTGGACGCCGCCTTCTGCTGCCTGCCGCACGCCACCACCCAGCTGGTGCTGAAGGATCTGCTCACCCGGCGCCCGGCGCTGAAGGTGGTCGATCTCTCGGCCGATTTCCGGCTGTCCGATCCCGAGGCCTATGAGCGCTGGTATGGCCAGGTCCATGCCGCCCTCGACCTCCAGGCCGAGGCCGTCTACGGCATCCCCGAGCTCTATCGCGAGAAGATCGCGGGCGCGCGGCTGGTGGCCAATCCCGGCTGCTTCACCACCACCTCGATCCTGCCGGTGGTGCCGCTGCTCGCCGCCGGCCTCATCGAGCCCGATGCCATCGTGATCGACGCCAAGACCGGCATGTCCGGTGCCGGCCGCGCCGCCAAGGAAGGGATGCTGTTCTCGGAAGTCTCCGAGGGCATCCATGCCTATGGCGTCGGCGCCCACCGGCACATGGCCGAGCTGGATCAGGAATATTCGCTGGCCGCCGGCGTGCCCGTGGTGCCGACCTTCACGCCGCATCTGACGCCGATGATCCGCGGCATCTATGCGACGATCTATGTGCGCTGCACGGGCGACGTCACGCCCGCGGCCCTGCGCGAGGCGCTGGCCGTGCGCTATGCGGCCGAGCCCTTCATCACGGTGCTGCCCTTCGGCGCCGTGCCCCAGTCGCGGCATGTGAAGGGGTCGAATCAGGTTCAGATCGGCGTCGTCGCCGACCGGCAGCCCGGGCGCGCCATCGTGATCTCGACGCTGGACAATCTGGTGAAGGGCGCCTCGGGGCAGGCGGTGCAGAACATGAACGTGGTCTGCGGCCTGCCGGAGACCATGGGCCTCGACCAGATCGCCCTGTTCCCCTGATCCGCTCCATTATGGACATCGCTCCGACAGCGGGGCCGGCCATGCCGGCTCCGCTGTCTGCATTTTGGTATCCCCAGTTGCAGATCAGCCGACGATCCGGCCCTTCAGGCGCTTGAACACGCCGCTGGAGCGGGCGATCAGCGTGCCATTGGCGGTGATGCGGCCCTCGGCGAAGACGAGGCTGGCGCCGGTGCGCAGGATCTCGGTCTCGCACAGGATCCAGTCGCCGGGCTTCGAGCCGCCGACGAAGTCGAGGGTAAGGGAGACCGTCACCGTCTGGATCGGCGGCGTGGTGGAGCGGATGGCCGCCATGGAGAGGGCGACATCGGCGAGCGTCGCGATCAGGCCGCCATGGGCCGAGCCGCCAAAGTTCAGCTGGTGCTGATCGAGCCGCAACCCGAGCGCCAGCCGGCCGTTCGGATGACCGATGAAGAAGGGGCCGGACGCCGAGGTGAAGGCGCTCACCCGGTGAAGCGGCTCGAAGCCCGCCGGGGGCGCGGCCCGGGCCAGCACCTCCGGGTCGAGCACGACGGCGGTATCTTGGGTCTCTGTCATCGGCAGGCGTCCGCTGCGAAAAGGGATCGGGGCAGCATTGCGGGTCCGGCGGTGCGGGCGCAAGGGGCTCAGTACGCAGCCGCACGGAAGCGGTCCTGCCAGGTGGGCATCGGATCGCCGGCGGCCGGCGTTGCCGCATGGACGCCGCGGGCGATCGCCCGGGCCATGGCCGCGGCTGCGGCGGCGCCGAGCGTGAGGAAATCGGTGACCGGATCGCCGAGCGGGCGCTGACCGGTGGAAAGCGCGAAGATCAGGTCGCCATCCAGCGGCGTGTGGGAGGGCCACAGCGCCCGCGCAAAGCCGTCATGGGCCATCACGGCCAGCCGCCGGGCCTGTCCCTTGGTCAGGATGGCATCGGTGGCGATGATGGCGATGGTGGTGTTGGCGCCGGGGGCGGCGGCATCGAGCTTGGTGCGGATGGCGCTGGTGGTCGGGGGAAGCGGCGCGGGCCAGCCGAGACCGCCGAACTCGGCGCCGATCTCGAAGGGGGCGGCCCAGAAATGGCCGCTGTCGCCAAGGGTCGCGGAGCCGAGGGCATTGACCGCGACCAGGGCGCCGACGGTAGTGCCCGAGGGCAGGCGGACCGAGGCCGAGCCGAGGCCGCCCTTGAGGGTGGCCGTGGTGCAGCCTGTGCCGGCGCCGAGGGTGCCGAGGGAAAAGGCGCCGGGGGCGGCGGCGGCAACGGCGGCTTCGCCCAGGGCGCGATAGGGCGGGCAGGTGCCCCAGTCCTTGTCGCCACCATTCAGCAGGTCGAACAGGATGGCGGCGGGCACGATCGGCACCCGGACGGGCCCGACGGCAAAGCCGCGCCCGCGCGCGGAAAGGGCCGACTGGACCCCGCCGGCTGCATCCAGCCCGAAGGCCGAGCCGCCGGAAAGCACCAGCGCATCCACGGCTGCCACGGTCTGTTCCGGCGCGAGCAGGTCGGTTTCCCGGGTGCCCGGGGCGCCACCCAGCACCATCACCGAGGCGACTGCCGGCTGATCGGGCACCACCACGGTGACGCCGGATTTCACCCGCGGGTCATCGGCATGGCCGACGGCGAGACCGGGCACGTCGGTGATGAGGTTCAGCGGACCGGGCTGCATCGGGGCGGACTCCTCAAAGGGGACGGGGTCCTGAAGCATTGTCAGGCGAAGTGGAT
>JBBSSF010000545.1:0-2842 GCA_038242345.1 Hyphomicrobiales bacterium | reverse complement strand
CTCATACCAAAGATCCTCGAAGAGGACTCTTTGGTATTCCGATGCAGATTTCTCATGTCCTTGGGGCATATGAGAAATCTGCTGTCCTTCAGCCGCACGGTGCGGTCAGCACTTCGTGCGGCTGGTATCACAGGGTGCGCGCGATTTCCTCGACGCGGAAGCACTCGATGACGTCGCCTTCGCGGATGTCCTCGTAGCGCTCGAAGGCCATGCCGCACTCCTGGCCGCTCATGACTTCCTTCACTTCGTCCTTGAAGCGCTTGAGCGTCGAGAGCTTGCCCTCGTGGATCACCACGCCGTCGCGGATGAGGCGGACGCCCGCACCACGCTCGACATAGCCATCGGTGACCAGACAGCCCGCGACCTTGCCCACCTTGGTGATGTTGAACACCTGGCGGATCTCGGCATTGCCGAGGAAGGTCTCGCGCCGCTCGGGCGGCAGCAGGCCGGAGAGCGCCGACTTCACGTCATCCACGAGGTCGTAGATGATGTTGTAGTAGCGGATCTCGACGCCATCGCGCTCGGCCGCGTCACGCGCCTGCTTGTTGGCACGCACGTTGAAGCCGATGATGATCGCGTCGGAGGCCTGGGCCAGCGTCACGTCGGACTCGGTGATGGCACCGACGCCGGTGTGCAGCAGGCGGGCGGCCACTTCCGAGGTGCCCAGCTTGTCGAGAGAGCCGACGATGGCTTCCAGAGACCCCTGCACGTCGGACTTGATGACCAGCGGGAACTCCTTGCGGCCGCTCTCCTTCATCTGCTTCATCATCGCCTCGAGCGAACCCCGGCCAGACGGACGGAAGTTCTTCTCGCGCTTCAGGCGCTGGCGATAATCGGCAATTTCACGGGCGCGGGTCTCGTTCTCGACCACCGAGAAGCGGTCGCCCGCCTCGGGAGTGGCCTGGAAGCCGAGCACCTCGACCGGCATGGAGGGCGGAGCCTCCTTCACCTGCTCGCCGCGGTCGTTGATGAGGGCGCGCACGCGACCCCATTCGGACCCGGCAATCAGGATCTCGCCGACCTTCAGCGTGCCGCGCTGCACCAGCACGGTGGCAACCGGACCGCGGCCCTTGTCGAGCTTGGCCTCGATCACGCTGCCTTCGGCCGGACGGTCCGGGTTGGCCCGGAGATCCAGCACTTCCGACTGCAGCAGGATCGCGTCCAGCAGCTTGTCCAGACCGATCCTCGACTTGGCCGAGACTTCCACGTCCAGGGTCTCGCCGCCCATCTCTTCCACCAGGATTTCATGCTGGAGGAGTTCGGTGCGGACGCGCTCGGGCTTGGCGTCGTACTTGTCGATCTTGTTGATCGCAACCACGATCGGCACGCCGGCCGCCTTGGCGTGATGGATCGCCTCGATGGTCTGGGGCATCACGCCGTCATCGGCCGCCACCACCAGGATGACGATGTCCGTCGCCTTGGCGCCGCGGGCCCGCATGGCGGTGAACGCCGCGTGGCCAGGGGTGTCGATGAAGGTGATCTTCTGCCCGTTGTGCTCGACCTGATAGGCGCCGATGTGCTGGGTGATGCCGCCGGCTTCGCCGGACACCACGTTCGCATGGCGGATCGCATCGAGCAGCGAGGTCTTGCCGTGGTCGACATGGCCCATGATGGTGACGACCGGCGGGCGGTTGATGAGCTCGCCCTCGGTATCCACCGCCGTGAACAGGCCTTCCTCGACGTCCGCATCCGACACGCGCTTGACGGTGTGACCCATCTCGGTGGCGATCAGCTCGGCCGTGTCGGCGTCGATCACGTCGGTGATCTTGTGCATCTGGCCCTGACGCATCAGGAACTTGATGACGTCCACGCCACGCTCGGCCATGCGGATGGCGAGCTCCTGGATGGAGATCGTCTCCGGCAGCACCACCTCGCGCGAGATCTTCTCGCGCGGACCGGACTGCTGGGCACCGCGCTTCTGCTTCTCCACGCGACGGCGCATGGCGGCCAGCGACCGGCCACGGGCCTCGTCGTCGCCCGCCAGCGAGGCGGTCGAGAGCGTCAGCTTGCCACGACGGCGATCCTCGGTCTTGGGCGTCGGGCGGGCCGGAACGGCCGCCTTGGTGCCCGGACGCTTGGCGCCGCCGCCGCGCTTCTTGCCGTCATCATCATCGTCAGCCGCCGCCGCGGGACCCGGAGCGCCGGTGCGGCGCGGGGGCGAAACCTCGCCCGGAACGGCACGGCCGGCCGGGCCGGGTTCGGCAGGCGCCGCCGCCGGGGCGGCAGCCGGACGCCGGAACTCGGCGCGCGGGGCAGGGTTCGCCGCCTCGCGACGACGGGCCTCGGCCTCGGCCTTCTGCCGGGCTTCTTCCTCGACCTTGCGCCGGGCTTCTTCCTCGGCACGCCGGACCTCGGCCTCGGCACGCTCCTTGGCGAGCCGGACTTCCTCCTCGGCGCGACGCTTGGCGTCTTCCTCGGCGCGCTTGCGCTCCTCGGCCTCGCGGACGCGGGCCTCGGCGAGCGCACGGGTGCGGGCGCCCATCTCCTCCTCGGAGAGGGTGCGGTGCACGACGCGGCCGCGCTGATGGTCCTGACCCGGACGCGGACGCTCGGGACGGCCGTCCCGGCCACCCTGGCCCGGACGGTTGCCGCCGGGAGCGCCGGCATTGCGGTTCTGGTTCTGGTTCTGGCCCTGACCCTGGCCGGTGCGGCCGCCAGCCGGCTGGCCGCCGCGCGGCGCGCCACCGATCGGACGCTGATGCGTCGGCGGCGGCACGGGCACGCGGGTGTTGGCCATCGGCGTCATGCCGGGCACGGTCGCCGCCACATCGACCACCGGCTCGGGAGCCGGCGTCGGGGCGGGGGCAGCGGCCACGGGAGCCGGAGCCGGCTCGGGCGCAGG